>NZ_CP096461.1:0-68817 GCF_056499105.1 Arthrobacter sp. Z5-13 | reverse complement strand
CTCCGTCCAGCTATTGGCGCACGTACGACAGTCAGCATCATTGCGGGCATTTGGGTGCTGGGGAGGTGATTCCGAGACGTTGTTGCGCCTGCCCAAGAGTCATCGCTTCATGTGGGTGCAGTAGGCCAGAAGAGTTCGTCAGCAGGATGGAGGGGCCTTCATAAAAACGCGGGTTGAAGGGGTCCAGTCCTAATTCGTGAGCGTATCTGTCCAGCATTTCAAGACTGAATTTATCGGTCGTTTTTCGTCGGGCATACACTTCAATGTCCTCGAAGGGTTGAATTGCGCCGCTGACGTCAAAGCGCCACTTCCTGCCGTCGTGAGCAAGGGATATGGTCCGAACGTAGTTCAGGAAGTCAGTTTGAACCGGGCCGAAGATCTCCAGTTGAAGTGCGCCATAACGGCCACGAGGTCCTGCGCTTGGTTCATGCGGGACCGAACAGACAACTGCCCCATGAACCTGCATTGTCCGAGCTAGATATCCAACGCTTGAAACAGGGTCACCACCGTTGATACCGCAGTCAAAAAGAGCTGTCCATTCAGGGTTGCTGGTCGCAACCAGAAGCTCCCTGGGTCTGATCCCTGTTGTCAGAGGCTCAAGTTCGTGAACGTTCTCTAGGAGGCCGCCGCTGAGCTCGGTCGCCTGGGAGGAGCCATGAATCTGGCCCCTCCAGACCGTAAGTGCGTCGGAAACCTGCTTGATCGGAGCTTGGAGAAACCCAATTTTAGACGTGATGGGTGCGAATGAGTCGCCGCATAGAGTCATAACTGTCCTCTCATCAGGGAATGGTCCAAAGGTTTACGAACCCACTGGGATCATTGGCCAATATCCGGTCCTGGTGTATCGGACCCCGCATCGATGATGGTAAATCAAACTCCTCATAAATCCGCTGCCCGTTCAGTGTGTATTGCAAGTCTGGTCTATTGATACCTACTCGGTCTCCGGCCAAGTTTATTTGCTGTTGGTTCACTCGTAAGTCAGTGGCACCTTGCTTGATCATGACTCCGATGTGGTGTTGTACAAATGCGTTTTGACTAGCACTCTTGCCTACCGGTCTCGCAAGCGGTAACGCGGCTGGTGCTGCAGGACTCACTGCAGCATCTCTCGCGAGGCGTGTCGCGCCACTAGCTTGCTTACCTGCTACCTTGCAGAGGCCGCCTTTGCAGAATGGAATGAGGCCCAAGGCCAGGTTGGTTCCGGCGTATTCGGCGGTCTCGGCGTCGATCTTGCCACCGCGGTCTGCGATATATCCTGCGGTGGAGGCGAAGGCTGCGATGGCGGCAGCGCCGACGATGCAGCCTATGCCGGCGGTGGCGGCGCAGAGGGCTATCCCACCGGCGATGCCGACGACCATTCCCAGTGTTTCCCAGTTCCACCAATCGGGGGCCTGGACGGGCTTCGGGGGCGGGACTTTGCCGAAGACGGATGGCACTGGAGGCACTTTGACTCTTTGGCTGTTCAGGGACCGTCCCGGGATGAGGTAGTCGCTGACCGGGTTGGCTTTCTCGTACCGATCGAATCTGGCGGTTGGGTTGAAGGAGTACCCGTTCTCGCTGAGCGAGGGCCCGGCGATCATGAGACCGGAGGGGTCTGAGTCGTTGACCGGGTCGCCTTCGGCGTACAGGTAGGGGGAGAAGTTTTTGGCTTCATCCAACTTCAGGATGGGGTCTGGAGCGGTGAAGGTGCCGAGGACGGGGTCGTAGTCGCGGGCGCCGAGATGGGTGAGGCTGCTTGCGGTGTCGTTGGTGCCTGAGATGTAGCCGGTGGCGGCGGAGAACCCTGTTTCGTTGGATTCGTTGGATCCGGGTCCGCTGCGGGCCGCGGGGGCAGCCGTCAGGGCTGTTTGTCCGATTGCGGTGAGGGTGGGGCCTCGGGTGAGGCCGGAGGGGTCGGTGTGGCGCTTGACGGCTGTGATCCCGATGGTTCCACCGCTGGTGGTGGGTCCGGTCATGATCTGGGCGGTGTTGACGCTGTCGCCGTTGATGAACGCGACCGTGGTGGCGGTGATTCCAGGGCGGGAGGTGCGTTGGGCGACGGTTTTGCCGGCGAATGTGTAGGTTCTGGTGGCTGAGATTTTTCCGTCCGCGGCGCAGAACGCTGTGGCGTTACCCAGGGTGACGGTGGTGCCGGTGCCGTCCTTGGTTGCAACGAGTGTTCCGTCTGCTGTGTAGTAGCGTTCGGATGCGGTTGCCGTTCCGGTGACGGGTGTTGTGCCGGTATGCGCCGCTGGGTTGGGGTTCCTGGGGATAGTGCTTGTCCCGGTGGTGGAGGCAATTTTTCCGTCCGGGGTGTAAGCGATGGTCTGCCCTGCCCGGTTGGTCATCCTCCCGGAGGTGTCCCAGCCGTAGGCGTCGGTGGTGACGGTCCCGGTGCCGGTGGTGCGTTTGATGGATTGGAGGCGGTGGGGCCCGGGGGTTCCGGCGGCAGGGTAGAGAGATTCTTCGGTGACAGCGACCGCGCCGGCGGAGGTGTAGCGGGTGGCTTTGGAGCGGTCACCGGTGATGTTGTATTCGTAGGTTTGGGCGTAGGGAGCCGCGCCACCAAGGCCGATTGCGGTGAACCCTCCGGTGCAGTTCTTGCTGTTGGGGGTCCAGGCACCGGCGAGCCGCCCTGCGTGGTCGTAGCTATAGCACTGGTAGTCGGAGGTTGCCGCTCCGTTGGGGCGGGTGGAGTAGGCGAGTTCGCGGGAAGTGAGCTGTCCGCTGGGTTCGTAGGTGTATTTGGTCGTGCCAAGGTCTGTGATGACGCTGCGGGCTTCGTTGGCTGCTTGTGTTTCCTGGAGCCGTCCGGTGGTGTGGTCCCAGGTGAAGTAGACGTCCGTGGAGCCCATAGTGTCGGTGCCGGCGGTGAAGAGTTTGTTGTCGTACTGGGAGTAGGCGGCGAGGTTATTCATGTTGTCCCGCTGCGCGGCGCCTGCGTAGGTGACGCTGAACTGTGAGGTCGCCCCTGAGGGTTGGTCCCAGTCGTTGTAGGTGTTGTTGACGATTTCGAGGGGCAGCCCACCAATGGCCGGGTAGGTGACGTAGGCGGGAAGCCCGGATTTTCCGTAGGTAGATTTGGTTTCGTAGGTTCCGGCGAGGGTACCGATAGCGGCGGGGAGCTGGATCTTGATCGAGTTGGGTTGGTAGTTCGCGTTGTAGCCGGACGTGGTGGTGGTGACCGGCTGGTCCTGGTTGGGGCCGTTGAACCTGGTGCTGGAGGCGAGCTGGCCTTTCTTCTCCGTGTCATAGGTGTAGGTCAGAAGTGTCTTGGCTGTCTGATCCTTCAGCGTGGTCGAGACCTTGACCGGACGGTCAAGGGTGTCGTATTCGGTGGTGGTGATGGTGCCGAGATTGTTAGCGACGGTCGCGGGCCGGCCGGAGTTGTCGTATCCGGTGGTGCTGGTCCCGGTATCAGGGTCGGTCGCAATCGTCTGGCGTCCGAGGGGGTCGAACGCCCAGGCCCAGGGGTTGCCGGCGGGGTCGGTCATCCCGGTCATTTGCTGGAGCGCGTCGTAGGTGTAGGTGGCAGTGTCAGCTGTGCCTGTCGCTGCGGTGCCGCGGTAGGTTTTGCGGGCCACTGTTTTGCCTGCGGTGTCCGTGACGATGGTGGTGGCGGCCTCGTTGCCGGGGCCGGTGGTGGTGATCGAGTTGGTACCGGAGTAGGAGAGCATGGTCGCCCACTGTTCCTGGTTGTCGTAGGCGAGTTTCCTGGTTTTGATCACCCTGCCCGCGGTGTCGTACTCATAGTCAGTGGAGGACGGAACAGCCAGGGACGGAATGCGAAGCACGCCATCAGGGGCGGTGGAGAGGTAGTACGGGTGCCGCTCCAAGGCCTTGGCCCCGGTGGCGTTGTAGAGGGTATCGGTGGTGATGGTGCCGTTCTGCACCGACTTGGCATGGGTTTGGCGCAGCCGGCCCAGACCGTCATAGATTTTGTAGGTGGATCCTGCTGCCCCGCGGTAGTTGACGGTGTCTGTCCTGATCCAGGAGGGTTCCGTTTGGGAGACGCTGTAGGCCGTCCCGGTGGTGGGAACAGGATTGGCTGCTTTGGGCCGGGTAGCGTCCCAGACCCCGGTTGTCCGCCCGTTCGCGTCGTATTCGGTCGTGACGGTGGAACCGTTGGGGTCCACGGAGGTGATCTCCTGGCCGCGGACGGGGTCCAGGGTGGCGGTCTTCGTCCACGTGGGCGCCATCGGATTGGTGATGGTGACGGTTGTTGCCAGCCCGGTGGCGGGGGCGTAGGTGGTGGTGGTGGTCCGCGGACTGCCCGTGGTGCTGTCTGTGGAGGTGGAGAGACGGCCGAGCGCATCGTAGGTGAGGGTGGGGCCGGGCTGCCAGCCTGAGACAGCAGCGCCGGTCACGGCCTTGGCAAGGCGTGTGCTGGTGATGCTTCCCTTGGTAGGGGCGGCATACCCGCTCGTTCCGGGGATCGCGCTGGTGTTGTTGTCGTAGAACGTCTCGCTTGACTTCAGGAGGCTACCGGTGGGGGCGCCGGCGCTGCTGCAGGATCCCGCGTAGGTGGAGATACTCGCGGTCAGCGACAGGAGGTTGGCGGCGGAGCCGTCGGCGTAGCTTGTGGTGGTACAGGTGTCATCGGCCGTAGTGGCCAGGTCCAGTGCGTGGGTGACCGCCTTGGTCCTGCCACGTGAGTCGACGTAGGTGTTGCTTTCGGTGGTCCGCCAGCCGGTATCGATTGCGGATGTGGTCCAGTTCCTGCTGGTCCCCTGTTGCCGTGCAGTGGGCGAGCCGAGGGCTGCGGCTCCGGTTGCCGTCGGGGAGGACGCCCAGGGCACGGTGAGGGAGGTGCGCAGGGCTGCCCCGTTTTCGCTGACAAGGTCTTGTGTTTCCAGGGTGCGGCCGGCGAACCATGAAGAGTCAGTGATGATGGTGCCGTCTGAGACGCTCACTTGGGAGGTTTTCATCCCGCCGCTGCTGTTGGTGGGTGTCTGGTCCAGTCCGCGGAGGTAAGTGGTGAGGGTGGTGCTGCCGGCGGTGAGGGTTTTGACCTGTGCCCAGCCTGCGGCGACTGACCAGGTCTGTTTGGCGCCGGTGGTCCCTGCCCGGTAGGTGGGTTCCGGGTATTTCCAGGCCGGAGTTCCGATGTATTGGTAGCGGGTGTTCTGGGACAGGCTTCCGGCGCCGCCAGGGCCGGCATCGACGGTGACGGCGGCGACGGGGTAGATATGGAACCAGTCCATCCGGGAGGCCTGCAGGATGGGGGTCGTGGGTGTCCACCATTGCGGGTAGCAGCGGCGTGTGTTGGTCTCCGGTGAGGCGGGAAGACTTGTCGGGGAACAGTCGGCCCCGTTGTAGGCGATGGCGATGGTCGCTCCGGTGACCGTTTTGATGGTGGAGAGCCGGAACCTGTTCAGCGGGGCGAGGCCGTCCATGACCCAGACACGGTTCTGCAGGGTTTGTCCGCCGAACACGACCGGCGGGTCCGTGATGCTGGTTTGGCCTGCTTGGGTGTTCAGACCCTGGTGTGCGACGGATCCCAGCCATAGCGCGGGTTTTGTTCCATCGCCGGGATTGGGCATGGAGTGGGTGAGATTCCACCGGTCGGCCCCTTGGTAGGCGCTGCCGACGAGGGATTCGGTCTGGATTCCTGTGAGCCGGTGATCAATGTAGAAGGTGGGCGATTGGATGGTGCAGGGCCCTGCTGCGGTGCAGGCCAGGCCGGTGGGCACGTCTGTTCCCGCCGTGCAGTCGATCCCGGTGCAGCGGTCGGTGTAGTCCAGTTTGATTCGCAGCGGAGCAGAAGCGGTAAGTTCAGTGCCGGCGCGCATGCCGTAGTCGATCCGGTCCAGCCTGGTGGAGCGGACGTAGGGCAGGATCGCTCCATTGCCGGCCTGTGCCTTGTAGTGGTTGGTGGCCTGGGTGTAGTACTGGGCCTGGCTGTTGCCGTGCACGTCCACAATGTAGTCCAGGTTCCAGCCTTGGGCCTGCTGGCACAGTGAGGCTGCGAAGGAAGCCGCCGCGCAGGGCTGGCTGGCATCTGCTGCCCCGACGGGTACCGTTTCGACGGAGTTGGTCAGCGGCTGGCCCGCGGCCCAGCCGGGGAGTTTGTTCAGGCCGAAGAAGTACTGCGTGCCGGAGGTGTCGGTGATTTTCCAGTAGCCGCCGTCGAAAGTTCCGTTGGTGCCTGAGGCGGTGAGGTATTCGACCCGGGATCCGTCGTCCTTGGAGAGTTTCCAGGTCCCGCTGGCAACGTCTTTGACGAGTTGACCGGAGCGGCCGCCGAAACTGATGCCGACGCTTTGGCCCCCGGCGTTCCCACACATGTCGAAGGACCCGGTGACGCCCTGGTCCATGCAGGGCTGGAACCTTTGGGTGATCCGTCCGGTTCCGCTCAGACCCCAGCCATCGCCCACGGCGGTGGCCTGGTTGTTGGTTGCACTGGTGAGTCCATCAACGCGGGTGGAGTCGTAGGACAGACCCACTTCCGGTGTTGGGCCTGCCGGTGCCTGCCGTGCAGAGATGGGGTAGGTCCAGGTGAACCCGCCGGTCTGGCCGGTGGTTCCCCAGCTCCCGGAAGAGGCCCCCGGGAGGGCGGTGAAATCCCCTGCACCCTTCTCGTTAGCTGCAGGTGGCGCCAATGGGAGGGAAGCGGTCCTGATGTTCGGTCTGTCCCCGTTTTTTGTGCCGGGAAGGACAGAGGCCGAGGAGCCTGTGACTGTTGCTTTTGTCCCCGGCGCGTCAGGTGTGGTGAGGGCTGTTGTTTGAGCCGGGTCTGCCTGCCACGGCACCGCCGGGATAGCTTGAGCATTCTGCAATCCAGGAGCTATGAGCGGCGCCGCAGTGGGCGGCAGGACCGGCAGGGTGCAGGAGGTGACGGCAAGTGCGGCACCTGTCAGCAAGGCTGCCAGCCTCGAGGTCCTGATCATTTGAGCACGCCCAGGGTGGTGTGGGGAGCCCATAGTTGTGTGAGCTGGTTTTTCACGAGAACTCCGTTTGTTAGGACCGGGCGGGTCATGAGGCCGTGGAAACGTGGGGTGTTTGCTGTGGTTGAGTTTGCCCCGAGCAGGACCGGGTTGATCGCTGTTGCCGGGGCGTGTGTGTCGGATGTGGTGGCCACTGTCCAGGTCTCGGGGAAATTCGAGCTGCTGAAGGTGATGCGGAGCTGGCGGTTGATTTTGTCGTAGACGGCGTTGACGAAATGCCAGCGGCCAGGGGTGACCGCGTCGCCTGTGGAGACTGTCTCGGTGGCACCTGCGGAGGTTCTGGTTGCCAGTTCCCAGCGGTTGTTCGTGCCGATGCGCAGCTGGGCCGCGGCGTTCCCGGCGCCGTCGGTCTGGGTGATCACCGGCTGCATTGTGCCGGCTGTGACGGCGGTGGGACAGAACCAGCCCGAAACTGTGAAGCTGCCGGCCGGGTCGGCCGCAGAACCCGCTGTGGTGCCGTAACCGCCGTTCAGGAGCAGGGCAGGTGTCTGGGCCTGGAACATCATGGCGTCCTCGTCGGGGGTTGCAGTCTCCGAGCATGTTCCTGTTGGGCCGCCCGGGTCGCTGGGAATCGCCACGGAAGTCGCGGTGCCGGCAGTGCCTGCTGCTGACACGGAGAGTTCCTGAGAGGGCATCGTGGCATAGTTGCCGACGTTGAACACGCCTTGAGAGGGTTTTTCTTTTTCCGTGCCGACGTTGCCTGCCCAGTCGATTGACCAGACGGTGATACGGGTCTTGAGCGCTGTGGCAGCGGCTCTAATGGTCACTGATTTCAGGTCCGTCCCGCAGACCATTACGAAGTATCCGTTCCTCGTCCCACAGGCCATCCCCGCCGGGTAAGCAGGCGCGATGCTCGTGTCGGTGACGGCGTAGATGAATCCTTTGGACAGCTCCGGGCTGGGATTGGTTATGGTGATGTCATATGCTGTGGCACCCACTGTCCCGTTCGGGTCCGCCCATTCATTGACGGCTCCTGCCACAGGGCTGAGCGCAGATCCGACCGGGTTAAAGACCGGGGGCGGGGGAGGGGTCCTGTCAACGGTGAAGTGGTATTCGGTCTTGGGAGATACGAGTCCTTGCTGGTCCACGAGGACTGCACTGAATATATAGTTTCCGTCGGTGAGAGGTGTTTCTGTGCCCTGCGTGCCGCTTCCGTATCCCCAGGTCGCTGATCCGCCGCTGCCCGGCAGCCATATCGGTTGTCCCGCTGCCATGGCCCAGACGAGGGTGTTGTCGGAGGCTCGGGTCACGCCGAGCCAGGCTGTGATGGACCCGTCGGTGTTGCCAGATGGGTCCGAGCCGTAGATTGTGAAGTTCGTCTTGCTGGTCCGGGTTTGACCGCGGTTGCTTGGGCTGGTCAGCGCCGGGGGGCAGTTGGTTGAGCAGGAGCTCATCGCCTGAATCTCCGGCTTGTTGGGTGCTTTACCGTAGGTGATGGTTAGGCTGGCGTTGTTGTCGAACCGTTTCCAGCTCATCTCGTCCCAGGTCTCGTCTTCAGAGGCGAGAACAACCGTCCATTGTGACGTTGTTGGTAGGCGGTTTTTGCCGGCCATCATGTCAAACGCGATGGTGCCGTCGGCGCACCCGGCACCTTCGTTGCCCATGGCGAACCATCGTGCATCGAGGGTTTCCAGCCACCCGGGCTGGTTGTTCCACGTGGTGCCGGTACCAATTCCGTTCGTAGCCCAGGCCTTCACCGTTCGGGCAGAACAGGACGCAGACCAGATGTTTGTTACGTTGAGTCTGGCCCCGAGAATCGTGGATCCGACGGAGGGACCGGTGTCGAACTGCCAGTACCCTCGTGCCTTGTGGTTTACGCCGTAGACCGTGTCCCATTTTGCCGGGAGAAACCCCACGTTCACCGAACCAGCGGTGAGCTGGCCGTTCCAATATGAAGTGTTGGGAAAGGCGCTGTCCACGTAGAGAAAGGACGTTCTGGCCGGGGTCCAATCAGGATCGATGAACAACGGATAAACGAGATCGGCGGCCGCTGCGAAGTCATTGGGGATCATGTCTTCGTGGAGTCCGTTGGAGTCGGTGTGAAGGCCAAGATCGAATGTCCGGGACAGGCCCGGACCGCCCGGATCGGCCGCGGAAGCATCAGGGTATTTGGAGTCCCACCATTGGCCCGGTGGCGAATTCAGTGCTTCCGTTCCGTCAGCTGTGCTGGTTGCCCGGAGTCCTCCATGCCCGTCCTCGGTGATGCTCACATTGCGGCTGTCGAGTTTGATCTTCAGTTCCAGGAGGCGCCGGTCCTGTGCCGCTGCAGGAGTCTTCACCTTGAGGACCATTGAAACGCCGGTTAGTTTCATCACCTGGATCAGGTCAACCCCGGGTAGAACATCAGGGTATGTTGCCGCGCTGCCTTCCAGGCGTGGCTCGGGGAGGTTCCCGTACGGCCAGGACTCGGTAACTGAATGTCCATTCCGGTCCGAAACGGTGGAGAGCCTGGCGTTCTTCCCTTTTCCGAGCACGGCATCCACGGGTGCGAGTTCGGCACGGAGCCCGTCCTCGGCAACGATCAGCCGAGTGGAGATATCAGCCCATTTCCCGCCGGACTTCATCCTTGTCGGCTGTGTTGTGGTTGTCCTGCTGAATGTGCCGTCCGGGTTGGCCTCTACCAATTGTGTGGGAGTGGTCTGCCCCTCGACCAAGACAGGCCGATTCGTCTTCATCGCCTCAGCGAGGGCGCGGTCCTCTTCAGATAATTCAGGCGGAACCAAGGATCTCTGGGTAGCCGAGGGGTCCGCAACTGCTCCAACGGTAGTTGCCCCGGCCGGAGGCGCGAACCCGAAGGCAACAACAGCCAGGAGGGTAAGACCGGAAAGCAGTCGGGCAGGGCGAATCGAGGTGAGCATGCGTGTGGTTTCCCCTGTACAGGACAGGGGGCAATCAACCCATCACCGCCCCCGATCGCGATGGATTTATGGACGGATCATATTCACAATTCACAGGTTCTGGCAAGAAAATTTGTATGTTCCATTCAGCCTGATCATTTATGACACGACCGATACTCAAGACCCAATTAAATACCAATTAATAAGTTTTAGAAATATGCCTGAATAAGAAGGTCACTTACTTTAGCTATTGCTCTAAAAAGAGAATTACCCCTGTAAGAAAGGGCGTTCTCCGGAGGGGACGGCACCGCGGGAGAAGGCTACTGACGGGGAAGCAGGCCCCCGCCCCAGAAGGCCTTGCCGCCCGCGCGCCGCTCGGGCCAGTCCTGCACCGTACCGAAAGTAGTTACCGTACCAGGGGCGTGAAACGCGACTTTCGGGATAGCTTCCGGGACGTTTATATTACGAGCACTTCCCAAGGCCGGGACTGTGCAACCGTTAATGCTCCGGGCTGGTCGTGGCTTAGCGTGGAACAACAACACTGCGAAAACTATTGACGGGCGGATAGGTACTGCGATGCAGGCCAATTGACGACTACTCTCGTGCGCCCCTGGCACTGGGGCATCGTGATCATGTCAGATAGTTCAGCCCTCGGAGAGCTGCCCGATATTGACCATGAACAGATCGTTTCGGCAAATAGAGCTGGACTGGTCATCTCGATTCGACACGCTCAGGACGTAGAAGATCTCGAGCTCGGCTTTGCCGAAGGAAGCGTCACCGTGACATTCCATCCCGAGGCAATTCCCGACAGGCGAGGGCTCCACCGCCTTTACACCGGAGTGCTCTCTACACCGCTCGGTCTGCTCTCGGTAGGCGACGCCGACATGGACGCGAAACTGCCAGCAGCGAAAGGCGAGACGACAGTGACAGTGAGTGTTCTCGAACCGGACGATATTTCCCCGGAACATGTTTGGGTTGATCTCTGGCCGACGGCATAGTTCCCGGCCGACCGCCGGCGTGTGTCCCACTTAGCACCGTCTCACTACCAAGGAAGTGGGACGCTCAGGTGCAATAATGTAGTCCGCCCAAACTACTTCTTACGGAGGATGTACCGGTCGGCCAAGTCGGGGTCACCAACTACACCTATCAACCGGCGACCGACCCCGCTGCCCTCGACGAGAAAACTTGTTCTCCACGGACGAGGAATCACCACAGAACCCGAAGTTGTAATTTGAACTCTCGGGTTCGGCCAGCTTTCACGTTCACGGTCCAGGATTTCCCAGGTTCCGCTTTCTGACGTCAGAGTGTCAGATTCCTGGCTTATGGCTTCTTCAGGGATGTGTTCGAGTTCGAAGGTTCCGTCATCCTTGAACTCGACCTTGCCGTTTGTGTCTTTCGCCTCGTAAGTGCTTCCTTCGTCGTAGACCCACGTACCGACGATGTCGTCTTTTGAGGGTAACGGCGCTTCCTCGCAGGAAGCCAACCCAAGGCTTAGCAGACCTATCAGGATGGCGAGAAAAGCTCGACTGGAAGTCGATTTGGATATCATCTGAGCTCTTCCGTCCAAGTAACTTTCCTACAGAGTGCAATCAGCCTATACGTCGGCGCGCAACCCGCTGTTCCTTTTACTGGGAAAGCGTTTCGGCTGACAACATGAGCGCGTACGTCCGGGCCGACCCTGGCACTGTCCCACAGGGACGGTCCCAGTTCTAAGGAAGTGGGACACCGGCTACAGCTGATCCAAGGTGGCATCATTTGTGCGAGCCAGCGGCCCCATCGACGACACGTCGCTACTGTGTAGGTGTGTCCTCACGACTAAATCCGCTCATTGTCCATTCAATTTGGGGCCTCGGCGGCCTGACGCTAGGCGCGTCCCTCGCCCTTGTGGTCATTAAGGACTGGACGCCCGACTGGATTGAGGCGACTGGAACTTGGTTCGGTGCCGTTGCCACAGTTCTCACGCTCCTGTGGGCCGTCCGGAGTTTTCGTTCCGATCAGGCCGAGCGCGAGATCTCCCGAAGGGCTGAGCGCGAAAGGGACGTCGCGGAACAGTTGGAGCGTGAGCGCGAGCAGACGAAGGAAGCCAGCAACGTGCGCATTGAGTTGAAGGGCGGCAGGGGCTTGGGGGCGCCCCCCAACCTGATGATGACAGGTGTCCACATCGTCATTCAGAACCACTCAAAGTATCTGGCTGTCGTAAAAAGCGTCACTCTCGACAAAGCGTTGACACCGATACAACCACTACCTGCCGGTATCCGCATCCCGGCAGGTGAGACGTACTCGCACCATGTCGACATCGAAGGAGTTCCAGGTGACACAGAGGAGCTGAGTGGCAGACCAATGTCTCGTTTTGTCGTCCAGATGTCCTATCGCCTAGATGGGCATGATTGGCACCGTAGCTCGGTAGGAAATCCGGAACACTCCTGGGAGGGGGGTGACTAAGGCCTGCTAGGCGGTTGTCCAAGTTCCAAGGCACTGACCCAGGGCGAGAACCTGATAGACGAGGAGTGACGGCTCGAGTGTCGTACGATCAGGTCTTGATGTACGACTTGGAGGTCTGTTGAAGAAGCCGATGTGGATCTGGGATGGGGTCAAGATCCTGGCTGGACTGGCTGCTTCGCTGACCCTGCAATTTTCGAAGGCGCCGGATAAGCCAGCTGCCGGTTATACCCCTCCAGGGCCTCCGAACCCTGATCAAATGTTTCCTGTGGTTATGGGCGTAGCTCAGGCTGACTGGGTTACGATCTCAGTTTGGACCGGGACGTTGGCTGCCTTGGCGATAGCCGCAGACGGTGCCTGGGGCCTGATTCAGGCAAGGCTGGGCAAAGTTGACGAGGAAAACAAGAAAGACATCAATAGAGCCATCCTTAGTGTTTTGAAGAACCTCAGCGAAAATACAGGAATCAACATCGTCTACTTGGGAGGTTCTGTCTTTCTGTATAAAAAGACGTGGAAGAGCTTCAAACTGAAGCCCCTCGTGAGATACCGTCTGGACGACTACCCTCCGGCATCGGACATCAAATGGAGGGGCGCGAAGGGCGCCATCGGAATCGCGGCCGAGACGAAGGATATTGTCCACTGTGACTGGGTCAAAGCCTCGACCCAGCTCAACGCTGGCGAGGACTTCCTGTCCTCCCTTTCACAGGAGCAAAGGTTCGGCTTCTCTGACGAAGAGCTGCGTCAAATGGTTGGGAAATACTACGAAAGCCTGGCTACGCCAATAAAGTCAGAGGGCGGAAGTAGGCTTCTTGGCATCTTGGCGATTGACATACCCAATCGGTCTGACGTTCAGCCTGAGCATGCCGTGTTGGGTGAACGAGATGTGCGAGAAGTATTGACTGTTCCCGCGGCAATGGCCATCGCGAGAGTACTGGAGCGATAAAATGCGAAGAAGAAGGAGGCTCCGATGACTCATCAGGTACCGGCCCGCAAGCCCCTTGATAGTGACGCATTTTTCAAGACGTTGCGAGGGCTGCACCCATCGAAGAAGCAACTCGATGACATCGATGTTGTCGAAAAGAAGATTCGTGACCGGGTGGGCATCAAGGATGCAGTCTCGGTGAGAGTGGTCAAAGGATCCGAAGGCGGGACCGCCGTCGTAAAGCGGCCGTACGGTAAGGACCCCAAACCGTCTAAGGGCACTAAATAGCGCGGCTCTACCCGCCTACCTGTTTGTAGGGCCCTGAATGTCGATGCGTTCGATGGACCGTGGAAGCCGCATGCCAGGACCAAAAGACGCCTGATTTGCGGAGCTTTCATTGGACCTCGTTGGAATCCAGGAAGTTTTGGTGAACCCGGCCGGCAGTTAGGTCTGCTCGCGAAGCTTGATGTGACGCTTTGCCTTCTTGATGTCGCCCGTCCCGAGTTCAACTTGCATCGCCACACGACGTCTCATCACTTTGTCGACTGCGGCGGTGGCATGCACCACGGCATGCACCATTTCCATATCGATATACCAGGACTCCGACTCCCCTGGCTGGAGCCTGAACGGCAGACCTGGCCCAATAATCTGGTCGCCTGCGGGAGTAAATGTCGGCCCACCGATGCCGATTAGTTTCGCCGAGTACCCGCTTATCGTGACGGGAGCTCGACCGAGATTCGTAACGGTGATTCCAAGTACCTCTGGGCCGGTGAATCCTTGTTCCCTGAGTGAACGAAGGTCGCGAGGCTTTCTAGACCGGTCCACGGAACCAGCAACAACGCTATCGCGCCCGATTGCTCCATGCTTGAGAACGACACGGACCCTACGGCCCTCTAGAGCCCAGGCAGCTATCTGCCATCCCAACGACAGCACTGCCATCACGGCTCCAAAACAGGCGATGGCTAAGGTCGCAATATCTATAAAGGTGACCGGACTGTCCGGACTAGCCGCCATCTTTGAGCCTTTCAAGTTGTTCCAGTTCCAGTGCATCAGGAAGCGCATCAACTGGGAGGGTGATGGCTGGTGCCGCCGCATCCAGGAAGATGAAGTGCTGGCGGGCCATGGCGATCACCAACTGCGCTGCCGCGTCGGATCCGTGACGTTCCACGACCGGTCCCTCTGATTCTTCGGCCGCTATCCGCGTCATGACTACCGCAGCCCAGCCTGGGTGGTCGTAGAGAGGGCCCATGGCCCAACGCTACGCCACGTTTTCAATTACCAATGCGTCGGACTTTGACGACTTTGATGGTTCTGAGTGAATTGCCGTGACGTTGGATTTTAATTCAACATTCCGCCCGGAGTTTGCACATTGTTTGCCTAAAGTCATTTACAGTTGGTTTTGTCTCTCCTTCGAGACGTGGGCTGCTTCCCCTGGGAAGCCCGACACAACGAGAGGAGGGGGTGGTGATGAGAAGACATCGTCGACAAGCTTCGGGAACGCAAGAAGCCGCGAGACGCTTGCAGTCTAGGCAACTGTTGGTAAGCGTCGTCGCGGCTTTGATCAATCTTGGGAGATTGCTGAAGGACCATTTTTACTAGCCCTCCACGGTAGCGGCCCAGTTACAGCTGGGCCGTTACTTCTTTAACCTGCGTGCATACGCCAGTCTTGGCAAGTGCATGTGCTATACCGTGCCATACCGTTGTATACCACTACACAATAACCCACCAGGAATCTTTTGGAATACATATCAAGGATTATTTTCCGGGGATCTTATGTAGTTTGAGTATCTCAGTGGAATATGTGGGAATACTAACCCGCTCCTTATTGACCATGATAGGGCTGCAACTATTGCGTCAGAAAAATGGTTGAGCGTCAGTGTCTGAATTAGCGGGGGAGGTAGTTGCCGTGCCACTCGGTAGCTGCAGGGCGGCGGACCTGGTCGGCGGGTACCCAGCAGGTGTATTGGCTGCCTCGGTCGTCCGTCCAGGCGACGTCGACTTCGTCCTGTGTCCAATGCGTGGCGTACCCGTGGATTTCGAGTGTTTCGCCGTTTACCAGCGGAACCTGGGCGATCACCTGAGGTTCCTCCCCGTAGGTGAACCTGCGCACCGTTCCCGTCTGGCCGGTGAAGTCAGGCCTGCGGTCGGCGTGCTCGTACACAACGCCGTCCAACTGGAACTTGCTGTTGCTATCGAACCTGGGCACACTTCTACGCTAGTCCCCTTGCCATCGTTCCAGGCGCACCGTCGATGGCCTGTTCATCCATGGGACGGATTGACGAACAGCGGGGGATTGGGTGCGCCTTGGCGGTGTTCATACCTTTGCCATCCCAGAGACTCCCAGAATCCTTCGTTGCCGCCAGGGAGTGCAACGAAGGTACGACTGGGAAACAGTTGCTGCACGAGCTCCACGGCCCGGGCGCCAAAGCCCTGGCCACGGTAGCCGCCGGCGACTTCAATGAAGTCGATGTCAACCGCGTCCGCGAGATCTTCAGGGACGTCGTAGTCGTCAATCGGCCCGGCAGGATCCACGAGGAGCATTCGGGCTACCTCTGTCCCGGCTCGCAGGAAGCTGTAGAAGGAGTCTGCTTTCGAGGCTGCTATGACTTCGTTGGCCTGCCAGCACTCCTGGGTGAAATCTTCGGAGGCGTCAAAGGGCGAAATCACCGCGCGCCCGTCCGACGCCGGCCACACCTGCAGTACCTGAAGATCCTGCTTCACAGGATCAATCTAACCCCCCCGGACGTGCTGCGTTGTGCCCTGATCACGCATTGGTTTGCGGCCGCGGGTCCGGCCCGCCCGCCAACCAGGCACGCTTGGGTCCAGGGCGGCGACTTTCGCCGGGTCCAGCTCGCCGCGGCGTTCCTTGTAACGCTGGGTGTGGATCCACACACCGAGTTCATGCTCCAGACCGTCGCTGGTGGTTTTGTGCCGGGGCCAGTCGTGCCCGGATTCCCGGTAAGCGGCTAGGGCATCAAGGCGTTCCTGCCATCTCGCCTCGTCACCGGCCGAACGCCGCAGGTCCTGCCAGCCGGACAGGATCTTCAGACCGTCCCTGAAGGCCGGCGGCAGCGTGCCTTCCCGTGATTCCCGGCGTCGCCGGTTCAACCAGGCGGCCAGCGCCCTTTCATCCCGGTCAGAGGATTTCGCGGAGGGATATTTGCCGCTGCCCTGGACCATGGCAACGAGCTGGGCCATACGCACAAGGCCTTGCCTCGTTACCCGTCCCGGTTTCGCACGCGTGGCCGCAGCGTGCTCTTCCTGCAGGCCAGGGTGAAGCTTCCGGGCCACAGCCAGATGGTACCCAACCGTCCCGGCCGGGGCCCCGGCCTGCTCAGCGATCTGTCCGCGGCCGAGGCCGCGCCGGTACATCATCACCCACTCCGATTCCGGAGCGGCACTCCACCTCTTAGGTCTCATCAGATCATCCTGCCATCGCCCGCCGCCTGGTGGGCTAGCCCGGGGTTTACACAGTGTGGACAGGGCGGTGAAGCACGCTTGCAACGCCGACCAGGGGCTAGATTCGAGGCTGCCTACTACCAGGCCCCTGCAAGTGCGCTGGAGTGTGGCAACTGCCAGGGATCCCTTTTCTCCGCCTGAAAACGGCCGTTTTAGGCCGCCAATGTTGCCCAGATCAGAGCGGCAGTGCATATAACTAAGGCGACCGTCGCGAAGAAAAGGGCCCAAGTGGCCTTGTGGAGCCTCGCGGACATCAGCTGATCGAGCCTGGCGCGTTGCTCTATGGCCCAGACGTTGAGGAAGTCCTTTGCACCCCATTGCACGTGCACTCCGCCTATGCGACTCAGGAGCGCACTAATTCTTTTCAGCTCCTCGTCCGACGGCTCAGGAAGCTGGAAGTCGGACGGATTCTTTTCTGGTGAAGTCACGAGGAAATCTTAGACGCTCCTCAAAGTACATCTGATAGCGACAGCTAGTCTGTCTTGCCAAAAACGGCCGTTGATGTGCCACCGTCTCCGCTCCTACGGCGAGGGCGAAGTCAATCCTGCAGCAACCCCTGATCGCGGAGCAGCTGAGCTGGCATCTCGTATTCGTGCCGGATGAGGTGCCGTACGAATTTGCACAGGCCCGTCGCTTCCTCAGCGGTCACGTCGTCATAGTCCTCCGGATGAGCGCCCTCGTTCCCCAACTGGTTGAGGTGGTCGGCCCAGTCCCAGAGCGAACGATGTAGATCACCGTCATTCTTCATCTGCTTAAGGGCAGATTTCAGATGCCTCTCGCCTTTGGCCTTTTCACTGCCCTTGTCTTTGACGAACAGGTGCAGGGCGGAGCGAAACATTACTGCCGCGGCGCGATTCGCTCCCACGGCGAGAGACCGCATTCCTTCGTCGTATGCCGAGGCCACACCTTCATTGACTTGGGGGTCTAGGACTCCAGCCCCAGGCACGGGCCACCACATTAGGCCTCGTCCATTGTTGCTCGTTACGACGACAGTGCTGTTCGTGCATCCTTGGCATTGCAGGGTAGCGACTAAACGGTCGGGATATCTCCCGTTCTCGTCTACTTCGTACGAAAGATGCGTTTGGCTAGTCAGAGTGAAGCTGGAGGTTCTTCCGCACCACGGACAAGGGCCCGTAGGGTCGGATGGTGTCGGAAGTGAGTCAGGATTCGTTTGCTTGTCGGCCATCCGCCAATTTTCGCAGACAGGCAGAGAATGTCCTTCGACGAAAACGGCCGATATACGGCGGACCTGTTACTCCGCTTGTGCGGTAGAAGTCTCGCGTACTCTGCCTATATGGCTCACAACACCCCATCAACGAAAACCGACTACGAAGACTTGCACGCCACCGTGGTGGATTCGCTTCGTTACGACGTAAAGGGCGAGGTTCTGGACCACGTGGCTCACGAAGTACTGGACCGACTACGAGACAACGGACTGCCCGTCCCCGCCAAGCCTTCGGCCTAGAACCCGTGGCCAGGTCGAAGGTATTTCTTGGATCATCCAGTGAGGGAAGAGACGCGGCCGTAAGGTTGGCAGATGAGCTGGACAGCTCCGGACTGACCGAATCCACCGTGTGGACTGAGAACGTCTTCAGGCCAGGCCGACACGTTCTCGGCTCCCTTGTAGATCAAGCGAGGAAAGTGGACTTCGCAATAATGGTCCTAAGTCCGGACGATGATGTGGAGAGCCGGGATGTCACAGCTCAAGCACCTAGGGACAACGTTGTGTTCGAGTTGGGCCTTTTCATGGGAGCTTTGGGACCGGAAAGGACCTATATGGTCCTTCCTGGCGGGGTGGACTTGAAGCTTCCCACAGACGTCGGCGGAATCACTTACTTGCCTTATCAAGTCCGTGACGATAAAAACATGAGCGCTGCCTTGCGGGGTGTCGTCATAAAGATCCTCGATGAGGTCAAGTTGGCTGGCCCGCGTGACCAAAGCCCTTCTA
Organism: Arthrobacter sp. Z5-13; assembly: GCF_056499105.1. Classification (NCBI taxonomy): domain Bacteria; kingdom Bacillati; phylum Actinomycetota; class Actinomycetes; order Micrococcales; family Micrococcaceae; genus Arthrobacter; species Arthrobacter sp. Z5-13. Next base: position 50,289 of record NZ_CP096461.1, on the reverse strand, counting down.
AACATCCGCAACCTCCCGCCGCCGCATCCGTCCGTAACGTCGAAAATGATCTTAGGACCCTGAGAAGCAATCTCACCCCACAAGGCTGGACTTTCAAATGGAACGAGACGCGGACCAGGCTGACTGCAAAGAGTCCCCGTGGAACTCGGCACATCCTGAAAATGGGACAGCCCGCGAAGATCCAGGTGGCATTTGATCAATTCCTACGGGAACTTCGTAGCGGCGGTGCCAGATTCGATGCCAATCTTCGACAGATGTAGCGCTGGAGGACCTCCTGCGTCAATTTGCCGCAGGAGGCCGACGTTCCAACTTGGCATCTACCAAGGGCTCCCTGTAAAGGGCTTGCCACGTCTGATTGGTCGCCGGGATGCCATTGAGATTTCAGTTCGCTCGTTACAGGATCGCCCCGTCCCGAAGCCCGGTCCGGACTCTATCCGCCCCGGGAGCGCCACCCGGGCGCTTTCCCTGTCCACCAAACAACATGCCCTTTGGCCCAACAAGCAAACTCTACCCAAAGTTTGCGGGCAGGCTTATGCAGCGCCCGTCCTTCAGAACACGATCACGACAGGAGAAAGACTACATATCTCCCGGCCTACTCTGGCCGACGGCCCTGTGCCGTTAAACGGCGGTTTCCGAGCATAAGCGTGTGAGGCAGCGACACGCCGCCGTGCATATGCTCAAAACCGTTGCACGAAACCAAAATTGAACGAAACCGGGCAGGTAGGTTTATGAGCCGAGAGGAGCTGACAATGAGCACTATCGGCTATGCCCGGGTTTCGACCCGCGAACAGAACCCGGACTATCAGAAACACGAGCTGCTGGAAGCGGGGGCGGAGCGTGTGTTTGTAGACCACGGCGACTCCAGTCGTGTCAGAGACAGGCCGCAATGGCTTGCTTGCCTGGACTACATGCGTGCCGGCGACACGCTGCTGGTCCACCGGCTTGACCGGGTATCGGGGGAGTGGCACCTATTCCAGATCATCTCGGATCTCGGTGAGCGAGGAATCAACATCCGTTCACTGACAGAGCCAGCTATCGACACCACTACTCCAATGGGCCGGGCCTTCTACGGCATCGTTGCGGTCTTCGCGCAGCTGCGCATCGACACCATCCGTGAAAACACTATGGCAGGGCTGGCCCATGCCAAATCCCAGGGCCGCGTTGGTGGCCGGCCAACCGTCATGACACCGGAGCGGATCGAGGCAGCTTTGCTGCTGCGGGAAGAAAACAAGAACATTCAGCAGATCGCCAAAACTTTAGGCGTCGGCCGAATGTCCGTATCCCGTGCGCTGGCCAAGTTCGAGGGCGGCTCCTCATGAAGAGATTTGTCATCGGCTTCACCATGGCGCTCTCAGCATGGGTCTGCGCCGGGATCTATCTCATCCTGGCTGCCCAAGCAGTGGGCAAGGCAGCGACTCTGGGCAACGCAGCGTTCCTTGGCGACGCTGCGTTTTCGCTTGTCCTTGGTGTCGTGAGCTGGGCAGTTCTGCTCTACCTGGGGAGCCTATTCGGGATCAGGCTCCCACGAATCATGAGAAAGAAGAACCGATGAGCCGTATTGAAACCGTGTACGTGGTCAGTGAGCCACAGCCCACCGTTGAGGAATCCGTTAGGCAGCTCGCTCAGCGACTCGATAAGAATCTCAAGGATCTCGTGACAGTGTTCCAGGAGGCCGGGGACCAGCTGTGGACCGCTGAACCTGCATCACACACAGTCACGCCGGTTCCGGTCATGGAACGGCGGCCCGCGGGAATCAGGGGCCACGAGAACGTGCAGGTCACGCACTACATCGCATCTGCCCTGGTTATGGTTTTGTTTCAGAAGAGAATCGACTGAATGACCATGTGAATTCGAAGATTATTTGGCGGTGCGTGGTGTTGGTGCGGCGGACCGGCCGGTATTGGGGTCTTCTGCTGTAGGCCCGGTACTCCTATAGCTGTCCTGAGCCATGAAGAGTGGCACGGAAACTACGTCTCCCGCTGATTACTTTCACGGTTCGTGGTGCTGGTGCTAGTCACCCCATATGTCATCAACCGCAGCAAGGTCGTCCGCCTCTTTGGCTTTTTGTACTGCCATTTCGGCCTTAGCCAGTTCCAATAGAGCGTTGCCCAGGGCCTGACTTTCCGCAGCCATTTCACTCTCTGAGAAGAACGATTGAGGAAGTATGAGGCTCTGTGACCGCTGGGCGTTGTCATCGTGGATATCGAAACCGTTGTCTTTGAAGACCTTCGCAAACCTGTTCACCTTGGGGCCATACATGTAGTTGAACAGGGCAGTGCGCACATCCCAAGGCTTTACCGGAGAGTAGGTTGAAGGCTTGGGCCATTTGATTTTGGATGCAGCGCCGGCGACGTCGGCGGCAAGCTCCTCTGCCATATCCTCTAGCTCCGTCCGAAGCTTCTTCACGCCCTCAGCCCCTAGGGCTTTTGTCGCTTCTGGCTGGCCTTGGGCTATTCGCTTGGCGAAGTCCCTGGCATGGCCGGGAATTCGTTCCGATACTGCTTTCAAAAGCTCGTTTTTGCGTGCTGTGGCTTCCTTCTCCTTTGCAGAGAAATGTGCCTCGGCTTCCTTAAGTTTTAGTGCAGTCTCTTCGCTCATATGGACAAGGCTAATCGAGAGAACAGACAGGCCGTCCTTCTACAGCAGCCACAAAAGGAGAAGCTGGTGCTAAACGTGATTCTCGCTTACTTGGCCCGGTACTCCTATAGCTGTCCTGAGCCGCCAAGTTTGCGCGATCGAGGGATTGTTCGTGGGGATGGTGGTGGCCTGACTTGGCTTGTTGCGAACTGAACTTTTAGTTGGGCATGATTTTGACCTGCTCGATCACAGGCCGGGTTCCACGTGCTTGGGATTCTAGTGTTGGGGTCGCCCTGCGGGACGAAGTCCGCGCCCACGGCTGGGACAGGCCCCAGCGCGTAGCCGCCCTCCTGGCCGGTCTCGATCCTGACGCGCCAACACTCTTCTGATGCCATCAAGCCAGCCGGCGCGCGATTCAGGCAGGGAAATGTCGGCGCAGCAACTCCATCCTGCGAACGTCGCTAGGGTGATGCTCAAACATTCGCTCCCACAGACCCTTCGCCTTCTTCGTTTCTGCCACAGCGGCGTGATGTCCCAGATGCTCCAGCGCCCCCGAGATGTTCCCCTGCAAGCGGACCGAGAACAGATCGCAATCTGCCTCGTTCCTGCGCAAGAGCGCCATTATCGTGGCGATAACCGGCAGGGTCATGAGGACAGATCCTACGGCGATGAGGAAAAATTCCGGACCGCCGCCGTTGACCCCCATCGCCACGCAGGCGAGGGGGATAAACCCAAAAACCCAGAAGAACGCCCACACAATGCGCCGCAGCACTACTGCAGGGGAACGCCTTAGGGCGATATGCCCAAGCTCATGCCCAAGCAGATACTTCAGCGCAGGACCGGAAAGCCCAACCACCAGCGAAGCAGGAATCTCAATCGTTCCGTTGCCACGCAAGTTGGATACCCTAGCCGTGTCCACGCTCCCTCCAGGCAGGCTTTGAACGATGTGCAATTCAGGCACCTCACGGTCAATCTCGGCGCACAGCGATACAAGCACCGGCTGGGCGACCTGAGCTGCCCGCTGATTCACTTCAACATTGCTCACGCCGGCACCAACGACAGTCGGGACCTCAGCGGGAGCTGGAGACCGGTGCCTGCTCAGGAAGTTTCGCAGTCCCACTGTCCATCTCTCCTTCTGACAAGAATGTCCCGCCTGGGATTGGGGGAACCAGGCGGGACAAGCCCACCAATCAGCCCAGTCTGACAGTTGCAGGGCAGAAGCATGCTCGCACCCAGCGGGCCAGCAGCTTTACTCAAATGAGTAAACATTCATTTGAGTAAAGCTCGCCTCCGTCGTCGATGCTCCCCAGCTATTCCAGACCTCACTCCGGGTCGATCCAGGCCCACTTTGCTCCAGGGAAGTGCATGACGGCAGCTCTGAAGCCTGGGTAGTCCAACGGGTTGGGTCCTTCAGGCCCGGTGTTCTCCGGGTTATCCAGAATCGTTTTGCACTTGATGCCGAGCTTCCGCAGGGCGACTGCTGTCAGGTCCGGGGGGAGCATTTCATCATATTGGGCCATGGCTTCCTCGACCCCGCGCTGGATCCCGTGGCTGTCCAGGGCCTCGAAGTCCCCGACGCTGCTGTTCCTTATGGCGACGAAGACGGCCATGAGGGAGCCGTGTTCTTCGGAGCCTTCGCCCTGGATCCGCTGGACGGAAACAGCGCTGTGCTCGCCTGTTTGTTCGAGGTTAAATTCGTTCTGCACTCGCCCGGCGCGCATCAGCAGGTCAAGATTCTCTTCGCCCTCGCTGCCTTGGTTATCGAGCCATTCCTGAATATCCGGATCACTGCCTTGCCAGGCAGTGGACCATCGGCCGGGTTCAACCTCAGTCATCCCCATTTCGGCCATGAACCGTAGTTCGTCTTCTGTTGGCTCTTGCTGTCCGCTCACAGTGCCTCCCCGTAGTTAGTGCCACTGATCCTAACGTGCCAGCTGCCTCTCAGCGGGGGAGGTATTTGCCGTGCCATTCCTCGGCCGCGGGGCGACGGACTCGGTCAGCGGGTACCCAGCAGGTGTACTGGCTGCCCCGGTCATCGGTCCAGGCGACGTCGACCTCGTCCTGTGTCCAATGTGTGGCGTACCCATGGATCTCGAGTGTTTCGCCGTTGGCCAACGGTACCTGGGCGATCACCTCCGGTTCTTCGCCGTAGGTGAACCTGCGGGCCGTTTGACCGGTGAAGTCCGGTCTTCGGTCGGCATGCTCGTACTCAACGCCGTCTTTCTCGAAGACGCTGCGGTTCTCAAACATGTTCACCATCCCTCAAGGGTAGTGACGGGGAGTGGGGCTGCCTCTCGCCCACATGGGCACGGCAAAAGCTCTTCCTGCGGGCTTTTCCCGCACACTTGGGGACGACAGGGACCATCTGACCGGCTGCACACCACCGCCAGATCACCAGCTGCTCGAACCCGACCTCGAGTAGCCGGCGGTCGTGCACAGCCTGGTTGGGTTACTGTCCGCCTCGGGTTTCCTCAGTATGGATCTGCCTCAGCGCTGCAGCCATGCCGCGGACGGCTTGAGGATCCTTTTCCCACGACGGGCCACCACGCGTGCAAGCACGGAAGTTGATGACCCCCGTATCTTCAGCTGCCTGGTTTAGTTCGGCCCAGGCCTCCTGCAGCTCTGCGATCTGCTGAGGTGACAGTGGTTCCGGTTCCGGCCTGGGCGCTGCGGGCAGCTCGTAGCCAGCGGTGGCTGGGCGTTTCTTGAAAAGGCTTCGCAGGCCCATCGGATTCCCCTTGTCCTTGAGAGTGAAGTCCCGCCAGGAGCGAAAGCTGATGGGAGCTTCACTGCGACCGGCGGGATGAGCCCACGGTATCAAAGCAACGGGATTCCGCTGCGCTCCAACCCGTTAGGGGGCGTCCGCTTCGCGGCCGGCTGTTGGGTCCAGGGCGCCCCGTCGCAGAGCTCCGAACCCCCTGGCCCTCTTTGTCTACGACGTTTTCTGGTTGCTGTCCTGCGGATTTTACCTGTCCGCTCCACCCCGTCTAGCCCCGGATTCCGCAAGCTCCACCGGGGCCTGCGGTCCGAAAATTCTTTAGCCAGGGATCCTCGCTAGCTCGGATCCCGCAAGATTTTTCTGCCCTTGCCCTACGGGTAGACAGGCCTCCGTCGGCCAGAAGCAAGCAAGCTTGCCAGCAACCAAAAAACAACGGGGGAGAGGGGACGCTGGCCGGTCACCACGAGCCGCCCCACTCACCCAACTTCTCGGACAAGAAGGAGCAACACCACATGAACGCTGTAGCAACTAAGACAGTGACCACCAAGGACACCGGGGAAATCATCGAGGGCGTGACCGTGCTGGGGGATTACCACATGAACGGCGGGTACGACTGGATGGAACTCATCGAGACTGAGGGCTGGGCAGTCATCCCGAACTGGGGCTGCGACGGCTGGGACTTGGGCCAGTGGCCCTATGTCATGGTCGCTGGCATTCGGACCGCTGACAGCATCGGGAACCTGTTCGGAGTCGCCACGTACTGCGAGGGCGACGTGACCTGTGCCTACTACCGGACGCAGGCCCGGCAATGGGACGCGATCACAGAGCACGCCTTCTTCTCATGGAAGAACGGACAGGCCCAAGGCCCGGACGACCTCCCCGAGGCCGCCGCCGAGCTTCCCAGCCGGTACCGGATGCCCTGCACCCTCAACGCCGCTTAACCACCACAAAGCCGGTGCCCCGCCCAACAACGGCGGGGCACCGCACCCCACCACTATCCATGACCTGAGAGGAAACATCCTGATGACTACCTGCACCGCCCTGATCATCCCCGCCGACATGAACCAGCCCGCACGCCTCGAAACCATTGACGCGGGTTTGGAGAACCTGCAAAGCCTCGTGGCTGGGAACATCGAAGCCGTGAGCGGGGATGACTGGCACTTCTACCTCAACGAGGAAGGCAAAATCCTGGGCCTTGAACCCAACCGCCGCGCCGCGCACATGGTCCTTGAACACACCGGAATCCTCACCGACGTCTATTGCGGGAACGTCGTGTTCCTGGGCGAGACCGAGGACGGAGACGAAGGTGACGTGCCGGAGGATCTGATCGACCTCGCGCAACAACTGTTTGGCCTGCAACAGCCCGTGAGCTGACCGCAGGAAGCGGTGGCCGGTCCTTCGGGGCCGGTCACCTCGGGCGGTCCGCCGCACGTGGCAGCCGGCGCTTGTGGTCACCGGCGACGGACCGCCTATACCGGCCGTTTTAGCCGTGGCCACTTTTGGGCCGGACCCGCCCAAAATCTGACCAAACTTGGGCCACGCCTTGGAACCTTGGACAAAGAGCATGCTCGCCAGGGCTCGCACCCATTAGGGCGTCCGCTCCGCGCCCGGCTGTTGGGCGCTGCCGGTCCGTCGCAGAGCTCCTGCCCGTCATCACCTGTTTGTCTACGACGTTTTCTGGTTGCTGTCCTGCGGATTTTACCTGTCCGCTCCACCCCGTCTAGCCCCGGATTCCGCAAGCTCCACCGGGGCCTGCGGTCCGAAAATTCTTTAGCCAGGGATCCTCGCTAGCTCGGATCCCGCAAGATTTTTCTGCCCTTGCCCTACGGGTAGACAGGCCTCCGTCGGCCAGAAGCAAGCAAGCTTGCCAGCAACCAAAAAACAACGGGGGAGAGGGGACGCTGGCCGGTCACCACGAGCCGCCCCACTCACCCAACTTCTCGGACAAGAAGGAGCAACACCACATGAACGCAACACCCACGCTTGAAATGATCGACCCGGCCACCCTGACCGTTGATATCAACGTCCGCAAGGAAGCAGGACTCACCAAGGAGTTCGTAGCCAGCATCAAAGAACACGGCGTGATGGAACCCGTCATCGCCCACCGCAAGGAAGACGGCACAGTGCACGTCCTGATGGGACAGCGACGCACCCGCGCCGCCGTCGAGGCCGGACGGGAGAGCATCCCGGTGATGATCATCGACAGCCCCGAAGAAGCCGAACGCATCGTCACGCAGGTGGTGGAGAACATCCAGCGCGCCGAGCTGACCGAAGCGGACGAGGCTGACGCTTACCACCAGCTGTCGCTGATTGGTGTTTCGGCGGCCTCGATCGCCAAGAAGACCGGACGGACCAAAACCACCGTCGAAAGCGCGCTGAAAGCCAAGGCATCCGACGCCGGAGCCGCCGCCCTGGGCAAAGGCTGGACCATCGAGGAAGCGCTCATCATGGCCGAGTTCGAAGGCGACGAGGACGCAACCGAGGAACTGGAATCGGTCATCATGGACGAACCCGAGCAGCTGCTCCACGTGGCCCAGCTCCTGCGCGACCGCCGCGAAAGCGCCGCCGCCCTCACAGCTCTCATCGAGGAACTGAAAGCCCAAGGAAAGACAATCGTCGAGGATGCAGGACACTACAACGACGAAGAAAACCTCTACGTCTCAGCGGCCAACCGGGCAGACGGCGAACCGGCCACCGACGACGACGCCAACGCGTACCTGATCAGCTCCGACTACCGGGGCCAGCACAACGCTATGCCCGTCATCACCGGATGGAAGGAACTGGGCTTCACGCCGAAGTACGAACGATACGACGGCGGCACCCAAGCCCAGAAAGGTCCGATGACCGACGAGCAGAAAGCCGAACGCAAAACCCTCATTGCAAACAACAAGGCCATGGAATCCGCCACGAAGGTCCGGCGCGAGTTCGTCAAAACCCTGCTGGCACGCAAGCAGGCACCGAAAGGTTGGCAGTACTTCACCGTCCACGCCATCACCCACCACTCCGAGACGGCCAGCGGCTACGACGGGGAGGTGGCCGCTGAAATGGTCAGCGCGAAGGTCGAAGAGGAGAAAACGTGGGCATGGAACCCGCTCCGGACCCACGTGGCCAAGTCCACCGCCCGGCCCGAGTTCTCACTGATCGCGCTTGTCTGCGCAGGGTACGAGAAGACCATCGCCAAGGACTCATGGCGGTCCCCGGGACAGACCCACCGGGACTACCTGAACCAGCTGGTCACATGGGGATACACCCCCAGCGAAGTCGAGCAGATCATCATCGACAGCGGCAAACCAGCCGAGGACGAAACGGCGGCATAAGACCCCTTGCCGGGCGGAACCCCCACCGCCCGGCAAGGCCCCGCCCCACTCACCACGAGCAGGGCCCGGAACCTCCCAAACTTCGGGCGGTCCGCCGCAAAGTGCGAACCACAGCAGCCACTCACCAGCGGCGGACCGCCATTCACCGCACCCAGCCAGGATCCACACCAGGTGCCGCGCGCCAGGCAACAACGACGTTCCCGAGCAGCCGCACCAGCACCACAGATATTCAGCTAAGCTGAACCACAGATTTCCTTTGTCCGAGGAGCGGAAAAGGGCCGGCCCCGCCGGCCCTTCTTCGTTTAACGCGAATTCTAGGCTCGACGCCATAGGATCAGCGGATGAGTGAAGCAGCTGCGGATGGTCCTGATCACGCACAGCCATTTGCCTGTGACGGCGCGATCGGTGAAGAGAAGCTTTACGAGTTGCTGGCGGTGGGTGGGGAATATCCAGCCCTCGACTATAAACGAGAGCTGGATCTAGGCAGCCCAGCCAAAAAACTCGACTTCATCAGGGATTGCGCCGCAATGATGAACCTCCCGCGCGGTGGATACATCGTGGTGGGCGCCGAAGACGACGGGAGGCCAGCGATTGGGTTTTCCCCACCCACAAAAGAAATGTTTGATTCAGCGCAACTCGTACAAGCAGTCAAGGGATATGTCGATGGTGCTATCGACATTCGTGCGCAGGTTCACACTGTGTCCATAAACGGACAGCCTGCGTGCCTGGCCGTTATCTACGTAGTACCGCCCGCCGACGGATTCCCCGCTGTGATATTCAAAGATGGGACCTCTCCCGGTCCATCGGGCCCCCAGGCAAGAGTTCACTTCCGGGCAGGAAGCGTCTATACCAGGGTAGGTACGACTAATGCTTTGGTAAGGCACCAGGAATGGTCCAGGGTGCTCCACAGATTCAAAGACTTACAACGGGCTGACGCGCGGGCAGACGTTGATGCACTGCTGCACCGCTTCGTCCAGATGATGGGACCCACCCCAGCCACGGGCCCTATTCCGCCGGATCTTGACATGGACTCTGCCACTTTCACAGAGGCCGTGCGTTCAACTCTGGACGCTAAGAGTCATCCGGTCATCAAGCGGTTCCTTGGGAGTGCAAAGGCCTCCTACCGCAACAGTCCCGACATCGAACGCAAGTCCCACGTACTCAATCGGATTGCTGCTGTAGCCAGCGAGGCCGTTCTCATGGACGACCTCAAACCCGTCAGCCAGGTAGTAGACACGCTGTTCGACCTTTACAAGAGCCACCTCACAAGCCCCACACGAACCAGTGGCACGGCGGAAGCTCCAGCGCGGTGGCTCGAAATCATTCTTCGAGTGATGGCCATCGGATCGATAGCCGTTAGAGAAGGCATGTATCACGCGATACCCACACTGACACTGCGTTCAATTGGGGATGCCACGTACGCCTACCACTCTTGGATTCGTCACGGACTCACCATGGCTTCCAGAGAACGGCTTCTCGCGGACACTCACGGAGCCCCCTGGGGCGGTGGACTCATCGGCATGACGGTGGAAGTTGTCATGGAAAATCCGGAACTTCGCCCTGACATTCCAAACCAAGCTACGGAGACGGACGCAGCGGACCAGGTGCTTGACTCCCTTTGTCAGTTCGATCTTCTGTGGTGCTTCCTGTCCCTCGCTTCAGACCAGGGACGCAACCCATCGGCCGCCGCCTACCCCAGCTGCTCCGCTTACAACGAACACAGGGCCAGCCCCGCACTAATGCTCATCGACAATGACTCTGACGTCCGACGCTCCATCTTCGGTGACATCAAAGATGGGGAGATTGCCGACAGTATTGTGAATGTCCTCGAAATGGCTCGAAAGCAGTCATGGAACTTCGGCGGCTACTGGCGTGGGGCCGACGATTTACCCCTGAATGGCTTCACAAGGAAACACGCCAGCCCCAAGGACTAGAACCCCAACTAAGCCATGAGCGGAGAGGTTCCCCATGGTCTGTAAGCCTGGGCATGGTCACCCTGGGGGTGGCTGGCACGCTGGTGCCGTGACCCGGCGCAACGGCCCTCAACCTAAGCTGATATCAACGCGCCGCGTCCTCGAGCAGCTGCCTGAACTGGGCTTCGCTGTTGAGGATGAGTTTCTCTCCGTCAAGGAAGAAGGTGGGCGTGCCAGTAACGCCGAGTGCTTTGCCGTCGGCGACGTCCTGGCGAATTCGTTCCTTTGTTTCCTCTGCTGCCACCTGGGCGTCGTACTGATTTATGTCCAGGCCCAGTTCTTCGGCGTAGCCCCTGAACAGCCCGGCTTGGGAGTCCCGCTTTTCGCCCCACTGCGGCTGGGTCTCGAAGAGCTTGGCGGCCATTTCTTCGTACTTTCCCTGCTGGGCGGCGGCTTCGACGGCGAGGGCGGCGGTGCCGGAGTTCGCGTGACCCGGCAGGGGGAAGTACCGGTGGACAAACGTGATCCTGTCCCCATACTCCCGTTTCAGTTCCTGCACCAGCGGCTCGGCAGCACGGCAGGATTCGCATTCAAAGTCGAGGAACTCGACCAGCTGGGCCTTCTCCGTGGCGGGGTTCGTGACACGGTGGCTGTCCTCTCGGACCAGCTGTGCATCGGCGGTTTGGGGTGCGGCGGGCGCGGGCTTGTTGGCCGAGGCAACTGCGTACCAGATACCGCCGATGGCGAGGAGGAGCGCGAGGATGGCCCAAATGGCGATCCGGACCTTCCGTGCGGTCGAGACGGCGCTCAACGATCGGCCGGTTTCGTCCCTAGGGGCAGAGTCACGGGCGCGGGTTTGGCATCAGTGTGGCATTCCGCGCAGCAGGCTCCTTCCTGCTCCTCAGGAGCAGGAGCTGCGGAGACTGCGGGGCTGCTTGTGACTGTTGTTGGTGCGCAGCAGTCATCGTCTTCTCCGCCGTGACCATGGCTGTGCGTGTCATCAGTGTGGGGAAGGGCGCAGCAGGCGTCACCGCGCCAGGCGTTGATGCCTTCACGGACCGCGATGCCGGCGATGATCAGCGCAGCACCTGCGTCAGCCCACCACCAGCCCAGGGTGCTGTTCAGGACCAGGCCAACGAGCAAGACGGCGGAAAGGTAGGTGCACAGCAGCGTTTGCTTGGAATCGGCAACGGCCGTGCGGGACCCAAGTTCCCTCCCTGCCCGGCGTTGCGCCCAGGACAGCACGGGCATGATCGCCAGACTCAACGCGGCGATCACGATTCCCGGGGTGGAGTGCTGGGCTTCTTCCCCGCCTGTCAGTGACCGGACAGAGTCCAGGGTCACGAATGCGGCGAGAGCGAAGAACGAGATGGCAATGATCCGCAGCGTCAGGTGCTCGCGCCGTTCCGGATTCTTGGAGGAGAACTGCCAGGACAGCGCCAGGGCGGAGGCCACCTCGATGACCGAGTCCAGCCCGAAACCGATCAATGCGGCAGAATTGGCGACGTTGCCGGCCCAAAGAGCTACGACGGCTTCGATGAGGTTGTAGGTGATGGTCGCTGCGGCGAAAAGCCGGATACGGGTGTTCAGCACAGCACGACGTTCGGAACTGGGCGCCTGCAACAGTGCCGTCATGCCAAGCACTCCCCGTCGGGGGCGCAGCAGGCCGGATCAACAGCGAGGACAACACCAAGCAAATCCTTGATCGCATGGCCCAGCCGCGCGTCCGCCAGCTCATACCGGGTCCGCCGCCCGTCAGGAACAGCCACCACCAGGCCGCAGCCGCGCAGGCACGTCAGATGATTGGACATACTCTGCCGGGAAACGCCAAGAGAATCAGCGAGATCGGAAGGGTAGGACGGAGCATCTGAAAGGGCCAAGAGGATCCGGGAGCGGGTAGGGTCCGAGACCGCATACCCAAACCGGGCCAAGACCGGTGCCTGTGTGAGTGTTTCCATGGCACCAAAAGTACAGGCTTGGATGTATTCACGCAACAATGTAAAGAGCGCGCCTTGGCGACTTGACGGAATATAGAAGCATCCAAGCCAAACGCTGCCGTGTAGCCGGCCGCTGTCGTTGGGTTCTTTTCAGCCGGGACGACACACATTAGGTGGGCTGGGCCGAGTTATAGGGCGATGGCAAGGTGAACCTGTGCTGTGGTTCTAAGGCGCTCGGGGGACTCCCAGCATGGTTACCGGCGGTGACAACCACAAGCTGCAGGGCGGCGCTCAATCACCACACAACAGCCGCCTGATTATCGGAAGCGCTATGCGCGGAACGACCCGTGACGCGAACCACCAAAACCTTACAAAAGAAGTAAGCAAAAAACCCTAGATTCCGGGGTAAAACTCTTGTTTATTCAGTTGAATAAGCAGTAGAATAGAGGTACAGCAAGACGGACAGACGAACGAAACTCTCACCCATACGAAACCGAGGACTGACAATGAACACCACCACCAGCAAAGAAGAGCAGCAGCTCAACCGCCTCATTGCCTTCGGCCCGGTCCTGATCGCCATCATCACAGCCGTTGCTGTTGCCGCCATTGTTCTCTTCATTGGTGAACTGACCGCAATGGACCAGGCGCTTTCCCTCGCCATCGCCGGCATCTCAGCAGTGATCGCAGGGCCGGCCTTCTTCCTCACAGTGAAGAAGTTCTCCTGATGAGCGCCTACACGATCTACACCAAGCCGAACTGCCCCCAGTGCGACAGGACGAAGGAGTACTTCGACCGCAAGGGCATCACCTACACACCCGTGGACATCACCAAAGTCCCCGCAGCCCTCGTGTACATCACCGAGGAGCTGGGCTACTCTCAGGCGCCCGTCGTCGTAAACAACGCTGACGACCAGGACCACTGGTCAGGTCTGCGTAGGGACAAGCTCGTCCAGGCAAACATGAACCAAGCATCTCTTACCCGCAGTAACTAATCCGCCAGAACGAAACTAGAGAACAGGACAAAACCAATGTCAGGCGAAACCACCATCACCGTTATCGGCAACCTCACCTCAGACCCCGAGCTGCGCTTCACTCCGTCGGGATCCGCGGTGGCCAACTTCACCATTGCCTCAACGCCCAGGACCTTTGACCGGCAGTCCAATGAGTGGAAGGACGGGGAGACACTGTTCCTCCGGGCCAGCGTGTGGCGCGAAGCTGCCGAGAACGTGGCCGAGTCTCTGACCAAGGGGACCCGCGTTATCGTCTCGGGACGGTTGAAGTCCCGGTCCTACGAGACCAAGGAAGGCGAAAAGCGCACAGTGATAGAGCTTGAGGTTGACGAGATCGGCCCGAGCTTGAGGTACGCAAATGCGAAAATTAACCGCACCCAACGCAGCAGCCAGGGCGGGCAGGGGGGCGGTGGTTTCGGAAACCAGGGCAACACCAACCCCAGAGCACAATCGGCACCGCAGGATGACCCGTGGGCCACACCGCAGACGGCCAGCACCGCCGGCGGATGGGGTAACGGCCCCGACTCAGAACCCCCGTTCTAAAACCCATTGTCAGGGGCCGGCGAATCTGCCGGCCCCGCGGCAATTGATCGCCAGCTGATTGCTCAACAGAAGGACGATGACACCCAGTGCCCAAGAAGAATAAGTCGTTCTCTCCATACTTCACCGAAACGGACGCCGACCAGGTTCGGGCAGCTGTCCAGGAGGCGGGCCACCTCGAGGGATACGCATCCATCACCGACCTCATAGAAGCGGCAACACTTCGGGAAGTGAAACGGCTGCAGCGCAAATACAACGGCGGCAAAAAGTGGCCAGGAGTCCCCGCGGGCGCACTCCGCCCGGGACGCCGTACCCGCGAAGAGATCCGGCACAGGAATGATTGAAGGTCAGCGCCACCAGCTAGGCTGGCGGAAATTTAACCGACCGGCACGGAACCCCGAGGGAGACACACGATGACAGATGACACGCTCCGCACAGTGACAGTTGCCGACACCGCCTATGAAGCCGTCAGGGAACTGAACCACCTGACCATATCCGGCGCCATACCGGCACCGGAGGTTTACAGCATCCTGGGCAATCTGAAGCACGCAGCCGGCCACGGTATGGCACAGCTGCTCAACCAGCTCAGCCAGGGCCTGACGGCTTCCCTCACTTCCTTCGAGGTATATGAGGACGACGGCAGCGACCCCGCCGCGAGCGTGGATACCGCGAACACCGTACTTCAGGCGGCCGCAATGAAAGCGGCAGAAATAGGTGCACTGCTTGAAGAAGCCCAGCGGGCAATCACCCGCCAGGGCTACAAGACGGACGCCTGACAGCGTCGTAGGAGGGGAGCTGTGGATATTCAGAAAGCGACGCTGAGCGACGTCTGGCCCTTGGCATGGAGTTGCAGTCTGGCTTTTTCCAACGAGTCCAAGCGCCCTCTGCTGAAGGCAAGGGCAATCCTGGGGTACTCCCGCCACCTGTTGTATCTGCTGACCGCTGCCCTGGACGGCACCCTCTGGCACGACGGCCGTCGTTTTGCTGTTTCCATCGAACCGGAACGGAAGGGTATAACCCCCAGCCTGTGGGCGGCCATAGGCGTAGTGACTTTCGTCCTGTGCGCCGCTGCTTTGCCGCTTCTGCTGATTCCCGGTACGAGGGAGGAGGCCGGACGGCTCGTGTCAGTTTTGCTGATCATCTTGTCGGTGTTGGCCGGCATATTCCTTATCGGTGTCGTCGCGATTGTTCGCAGCCGGCCAATCCGCCATTTCAAGGCATACTCCGCTGTCGGGCAGTGGAAAAGGGAACTGAAACCCTCATCCCCGTACACGATCGCCTATCTGGCGATGCACCCTGACGAAGATCGAGGGGCAGGTTTCGGATTCGCCAGGGCGGCGATGAGGGAAGTTGTCCCGGCAGGCAGCGGGCTGTGCACCATCGCCAGGTCAAGCCGCCATGAACGTGCCTATCGCAGGTTTGGCTTCCATCAGCTGCCGTATAAAGGCAAGCTGACAGCTGGCATGGCAGGAACGATGCCGGCCAGGGGTGGCGGGCGGAGCACGTGAGTGCGAGGTTGTATATCGGTTTGATGCTCACTCTGTGTGGATGGGGTCTTGGCGCATGTTATCCGCAGCGCGTGTCAGCGCTGCTCTGGGACAAGTCGGCGGTGGACCCGGACGCACCGACACTGTTCTAGAACCGCAGCAGGCCTCCGACAATCCGTCGGAGGCCTTCTGTTTGATCGCTTCTATCGGTCAGGCGGCGTCATCCTGGGACGTCGCGGGGGACTCGTTCGCATCGTCAGCGGCGAGATCCAGCATCCGCTTGATCTCCGCACCGCTGAGGCCCAGCCGTGCGGCAACTGCCGCTTTACCTTCACCCGCGTCCACCATCGCGCGTACCTTTGCGGCACTACCTCGCACCGCGTTGTCCGCGTCGGCATCGGCCTTCGCCAGGATCGCCTCCGCCTTCTGCTTCGCTTCGTCCCGGATCCGGTCCGCCTGTTCCTGCTGCTCGAAAAATTCCGCCGCCAGATCGATCAGTTTCTCGTGCCGCTCGGTGAGTTCCTGGGCTTTCGCCCGCGCCTTCTCCCGTGCCGCCAACTGTTGTGCGGACTTCCGTGGTGCTGCCATTCGTGTGGGTCCCTTCCCCCTGGGTGACCGTAGACCGGACCTAACGGCTAGCGCCGGGTTAGGTCCACGGCCGGCGCTGTTCGCCGCATCGGTCCTCGCTTACGCTCGGGCTGGCCGTGACCCGGTTGCCCACACGTGGACAGCTCCGAGAGAGAGAACGTCTCTCCGCTGCCCACCCGTGGATAACCGGGTCAGCGGTTCTACACAATCGAACGCACGGTGGATAACGGAAAAGCGTGTTACCCACCGCCCATTCTCATGTGTAGAACCGCATCAAAGACTTGATGCGGTTCTACACAATCGAACGCACGGTGGATAACGGAAAAGCGTGTTACCCACCGCCCATTCTCATGTGCAGAACCGCATCAAAGACTTGATGGCCCGATCCTACCTTCTTTCAATCCGTTCCATTGGCTACCTCCTTCGTCGTGTCCGCCATTCCACAGATCAAAACCAGCCAATATCTGTCACACCTCATGCATCATTGATAAATGGGGCGGATTGGCGGGTATGGTGGGTTCCGTGATGACCGTGCACAAGCTCAGTGCCGGCGACGGATATACGTACTACACACGTGAAGTCGCCAGTGGTGATGAGCTGCGCGCCGGTAACCGTGAGCTGGGCGATTACTACACGGTTGACGGCAATCCTCCGGGCCAATGGGGCGGGGGAGGATCCTCGCACTTGGACGTTTCCGGTGAGGTCACCGAGACGCAAATGGCCGCTCTGTTCGGTGAAGGACTTCACCCGAACGCGACCGCAATGCTGGCAGAAGACCCGAAGGCGGACGTGTCCCTGGGACAGCGGTACCGCAAGCCAAATCAGAAGGACAACGAGCTTCAGGAACGGATCAACCGGGCTACCGGTGACTACAGGCGCATGAACCATCGGGAGCCTGACGCGGACAACCGGCGTCTGATCCGTACCAAGGAAGGCGCCCAGTACTTCCGTGAGCTCAACGGCCGGAACCCTTCTGACAAGGAAGAGCTGGGCAAGTTCATCACGGCTCAGACCAAGCCCGCAGCGCAGACGGTCGCCGGTTATGACCTCGTGTTTGCGCCCGCGAAATCAGCATCGGTCCTGTGGGCCATCGGGGGTGACGAGGCCCGTAAGGAGATCGAGGCCGCCCACGATGAGGCCATTGAAGAGACCATGCGTTACCTCGAAAAGGAAGCCACGTTCACCCGCCGCGGACGCAACGGCGTGCGTCAGGAGGACGTTGACGGTGGCCTGATCTACACCAAATTCCGTCACTACGACTCCCGTAACGGAGACCCGCAGCTCCACGATCACATCGTGGTCTCCAACAAGGTCCTGGGCGCAGACGGGAAGTGGTCCAGCCTCGACGGGCGGCTGCTTTACCAGTTCAATGTTGCCGCCTCCGAGATGTACAACAGGGTGGTCATGGAAAAGATCTGCGCCCGCCTGGGTGTCGGTCTGAAGGAACGCAAAGTCAACGGCGACCGCCCCGTAATCGAGATCGCCGGCGTCGATGTAGCAGCTATCGAGGCGGCCTCTTCCCGGCGCGCTGGCATCAAGCCGGTACTGGACGAACTGTCCAGCGAGTTCACCGAAAAGCACGGCTACGCCCCCAACAAAAAGCAGCTCATCGCCCTTGCCCAACAGGCCACACTGGACACCCGTCCGACCAAGAAGGAAGCCCGTCAGCTCTCGGTCCTGGTTGATGAATGGATGGAAGAACTCGGCAGCATCCCCGGTGTCGTCGTCGGACCTGCCGCCGTCGAGAAGGCCCGTACACACCGGCACGACGCGCGTACCGAGGACGCCCAGGGGGACCACCTTCCATGGATGGTCGCCCACGCCGACGAGCTCGATCCGATCATTGAAGCACAGGGCGTCATCGAGCGTCTGGAGCAGAGCCGGGGCGTTTGGGGAGAGCACCACATCAGGGCAGAAGTGACACGTCGGCTCGGATCCCGCCTAGGCGAGATGCCCATCCCCGAAGCCCTCCTGGAACAAGTCACCGCCCGCGCTACGGACCAGTTCTCGTTACGCATCACGCCCGAAACACGCACCCCTGAAATTGACGCGCTACGCCTGTCCACCGGGGCCAGCAAGTACGGCAAACCGCACTCCACGCTCTACACCTCAGCGGGGATCCTGCACAGCGAGGACCGGCTACTCACAGCCGCACAAAGCGTCGTTATTCCTGCCGCCACGGTTGATTCATTCGACGCTGCGCTGGCCCGGCAAGAGAAAACCTTCGACGCCGGCCAGCTGGCCATGGCCAAGGAGTTTGCCTGCAGCGAGCGTCTGTTGCTTGTCGGTGTTGGCCCGGCCGGCGCAGGCAAGACGACGGCACTGAAGCTTGCCGCTGACATCGTGCGAGAGGCCGGAGGCCGCGTTTTCGGACTGGCGCCAACCGCCGTGGCCGCCGCAGTGATGGGCACCGAACTGGGAGCCACGGCCACCACCATTGACTCCTTCGTGCTCGCTCACAGCACCGGCTCAAACGACGAGAAGAACACACCCAAGCCGGGGGATGTGATCATCATCGACGAGGCTGGAATGGTAGGAACGCAACGGTTCGCCGCAGCGGTAACTATCGCAGAGCAGCACGGCGCTGTGGTCCGTGC
Organism: Arthrobacter sp. Z5-13; assembly: GCF_056499105.1. Lineage (NCBI taxonomy): Bacteria > Bacillati > Actinomycetota > Actinomycetes > Micrococcales > Micrococcaceae > Arthrobacter > Arthrobacter sp. Z5-13. Next base: position 31,605 of record NZ_CP096461.1, on the reverse strand, counting down.
ACTCGGTGATGACCAGCAGCTTTCGGCTGTGGGTTCGGGCGGTGCGCTGCGCCTGTTGAAGAACACTGTCGGCGCAGTTCATTTGGAGGACCTGCACCGTTTCCGGAACGCTGACGGCACCGCGAACGAGGCGGAAGCAGCAGCTACCTTGGCCCTGCGCGAACCTCCGGCGCATAGCGTCGATGACCCCTGGACCTTCTACCGGGAGAACCGCCGCGTCGTCGGCGGTGACGCCGAGACCATGACTTCCGAGGTGTTTGAGGCGTGGCAGAAAGACACCAACGCCGGCAAACACTCCATCATGATGGCCTTCGACAATGCCACCGTCACCGAACTGAACGCCCGCGCCCAGGCGTACCGGATCGCCACGGGGGAACTGGACCCCACGACCCCGGCCGCGTTGCTGCGGGACGGCCTGACCGCCCGCGTCGGGGACATTATTGTCACCCGCGAGAACAACCGCCGCTTGTCCACCAACAGGGGCAAAGACTTCGTCAAGAACAATGACGTGTGGAACGTGCTCGGTGCCCACGAGGACGGTTCCCTGACCGTCCGCCACCACGGCCACCAAGGCACCATAACGCTCCCAGCCGACTATGTGCGCGGGAAAACGATGCTCGGATACGCGGCAACGATCCACCGAACCCAGGGCGTCACGTGCGACACCGTGCACGCTCTGATCAGCTCCGGGCTGTCCCGTGCCCTGGCCTACGTGGCAGCGTCCCGCGGCCGATACTCGAACAAGCTCTACGGCATCGTGGGCGACGGTGAGTCCATGGAGGACGTACTGACAGCGGTGGCCGCGAACCATGACGGTAACCTCACCGCGCACGAACAGATGGACGCCGCCCGCGCCCAGGCAAGGTCGCTGCCGGAAATGTCAGAGCAGTACAAGGACATCGATGTGCAGGCCAACGAGCTGCGCATGGCGAACATCGCCCGCCGTGAACTTGGCGAAGGAGTGGCCGGGACGTTCACGAAGTCCACTGCCTGGGGAGCTATTGCCACCCATCTGCGCGCGGCCGAGAACGAAGGCTTCAACCTCGTCCACTTGCTCAAGGACAGCGTCAACGAAGAAGACTTCGGCGCATCTGAGGATGCTGCCGCTGTTCTCGCTTGGCGGGTCAAGGACCGCCTTGACCGCTGGCGCTCCCGCGCTGCCGATCCCATTCGCCGGCCCCTGGAATCAATCAGTGACGAGGCACTTGAACGGCTCGACCGGCGCGCAGTCGGTGAGCTGATGCGTGCCAAGGCTGAAGCGGCGCGCACGCCTGGTGCTGATACCTCAGACCGCAAAGATCTGGCCCGGAACTGGATGGCCGAACGGAAGGATACGCCGTGGCAGCGGCGCCTGCACGGCCACCTCAGCGACGATGACCTTGCAGCACGGCTGAACGCCGCCCAGCAGAAGGGCCGCACCGATACGACAATCAACGACCCCGCGGCCGCGCGTAAAGCACAGTGGTTGGCCTCGTCCCTGCACAAGGAACAATCGCTCCGTGAACTCATGCGCCCCGAAGCCCGCGCCGATGAAGCCTACGAACGTGGAGCGCTGAGCAACTACCGCAGGGACGAGCACGCACCCAAGGTTGAGGCAGCCGCACAGATCCAGCGCCGGATCCGCGCTGAAATCGAACTGCGCCGTCAACTGCCGGCCGTGGATGTCCCGAAAGCCGCAGCTGACCAGCTGCCGGCATGGATGGCACCTGCCGACGTCGTCACCCACGAAGACACCCCGGCACTATGGCGGAAGGAACTTGCCGCGCGCAGGGAAATCATGGCCAGCGAAGTTAACCGGCTCGGCGCCCAGCTCGCAGCCGAACCGCCGGCATGGGCCGGTGCGCTCGGACCAGTGCCCTCCGATCCTGCACGGCGGGAACAATGGCGGCAGCTCGCCGTGGAAATCTCCACCTACCGGGACATGTACCGGATCCCGGCCAGCGAAGCAGCCCCCGTCCCCGCGGATCACCAGGACAAGGGTCTAGGGTCGGAACTCACCGCGAGGATCACTGCGATGCACAAGTACACCGCGCAGACCGCCAAGGATCCCCTGTCGCAAGCTGACGCATCGTTGATGGCAGAGGCCGCCCACGTTGAGGCCGTCGTCAAGGAAACGCCAACGCCGGCAGAAAACGTTGTGGACCACCTGCAGCAGGCACGCGGCGCAGAAGCGCAGCTGAGTCCAGCACAGGAAGGCGCCGAACGCATGGCCGCACTTGCGCGAAAGGTTCGCGCCAACCGTGACAGGAACCGGGATCAGTCCGTGGACGGCTCGCCCGGCAGTGCCGAGGCTGTCAGGGAAGCCATGGAACAGATCAAAGCCCGCCGCGCAGAAGAGCAGGCCCGCCGCGATCAGAGCCGCCCCACAGATGACCAGAAACCGCGCCACGATCGTGGCCCCGGTTTCGGCCGGTAAGTCCACATACTCCGTGGGGAGACTCTTGCTGATATAAAGCTTGAATGACCACTCTGGACGCCCTAATAGACGGCCTCAGCGATGACACGCTGACTACCTCGAACGCGCTTCGCAAGTTTCTGGTGGTGGGGAAGCGGTTGAAATCGGATGCCATCGTCCACTGGGTAAATGGGGAACTGAACGGCCTGAGCGGTGTCGACATGGACGACTACCCGATCTACCGGGGTCCGCTTCAGGTTCCAGTGCAGGCACTGTTCACAGGACCTTTCGGAGCCTGGCAAAAGCACCTCATTACAAAGGAGGACGTCCCGGACGAAACCAACTTCCGTCATGTCTGGTTCAACTGCTGGTTCGACGAGTCCCTTGCCGAGTTGGAGCAGCTGGCACAGGCCAAGGGGACCCTCAGCAAGTCGTGGCCGTTTTCCGCCGTTGACCAATTCAACCGCTGGTCGGCGACGGGACGTACGCTTTCAGTGGAGATGCACCAAGTTCACTCCGTGGAGCGGATCGTAACCACGGCCCTACTTCGCGGTGTGGTTGACTCAGTCCGCAACAAGGCATTAATGCTTGCGCTGGAACTCCAAGCAGATATCCCAGGCGCTGGTGAAGTGAATGGGCCGACAGTACAGGACAAGGAAGTTGAGCGAACCGTGAACTACCACTTTGAAACGAACATCCACGGCGGTACGAACACCGTGGGTATGGGCGAGAATGTCACTCAAAACGTGACCATCACCCAAGGTGACTCCGATGCACTTATGTTCGCCCTGGAACAGCTGGGACTGGGTAGTGAAGATCGGACCGCTCTTAGCCAAGCGCTGGAGGAAGATGGCAACAAGCCGGGCAACGCGGTTAAGGACTTTTTGGGCAAGCTGGGTGCCGGTGCCATCAAGATAGCCGGTGCTGTGGCCACACCACCAGCCATAGCAGCTGTGAAGATGGCCATCACGGGCTTCACAGGAGTCCCTATCCCGTAGCTGCGTCCTGCGGGCCGGGTGCCTTGCATCACGGTACCGACTACGTCCCAGGGGTGACTGCCCTGCTCGTGTCCCGCGTCATCGTTTCCTAATGTGCGCTGCTATAAAGATGCATGACCATTCTCGATGACACCGTCAACGTCTTGGCTGGGAACTCCGATGACACCAGCTCCGCGCTCAGGAAACTCCTTGTCGTTGGAACCAGGATGCAGTCCCAACCCATCATCGAATGGTGCAAGAAGGAACTGACTGGGTATGGAACAGACCTTTACGATGACTACCCGACCTACAGGCAGCGCTTAGCCACGCCCGTCATCGTCCGCTGGACGGGTTACGGCGGCAGCATCTATGACCACCGGCTGGACAGGAAGTTGGTCCCTGAATCACTGGGAGACTTTTTCACTCACTCCTACGCTGAGCCCGTAGACGAGTTGGAAGCATCTGTTGAAGGCCTCCAGAAATACTGGCCCCTTCAGGTTGTCCAACATCTTCGCGGCCTTGCGGACGAGCGCAAAGTGCCCCTAGTCGAGGGCTGCCAAATCTACTCGGTTAAGCAGCTGCTGACTTCCGTGCAAATCAAGGGCGTTATAGCCGGCGTTCGCAATCGCGCGCTGATGATGGCCTTGGAGCTGCAGCAAGCTTTTCCTGAAGCCGGAGAACCAGGAGGGCCCACCGTGCAGGATGAGGCCGTCAGGGAAGCCGTGACCAACATCTACAACACGCACATCCATGGCGGGACGAACGCCGTGGTCATGGGCGAAAAGAACACCCAAAATACGAAGTAGTCACATTCGGAGGGCCCGGGCAACCCGGTACGCTTGGAGCTTCCGATAGAGAAGGCAGGGCCCATTGGGGGGAATGCATGGCTTTGGCCTGACCGATAAGCCACTGGCCGAGCTGTACCGGACCACGACTGGGCCGGTTGCGTACATCGATGAGTCCTACCGGGAACCGCTGCACTCTGATGAGCGGCCCTTCTATTCGATGTCTGCAGTTATCGTCGGTCGCGACCAGGGAGCCCTTGTCCGGGACGTCCTGATGGACATCCCCGGAAGTACCTATTGGCACACCACCGAGGCCTATCGCAGCGCTGCAGGGAAACGGGTCATCAAAGAGATGATCGACTACATTGCCGGCGCAGCGGAGTACAACATCGTCACGGTGCAGACACAGATCCGGAAAGACGATCCGGCCATGAAAACCGCCCGGCACGAATGCCTGGGTGCTTTGACGAAGGAACTCACCCGCGGTTCAGGTCCGAACGCCGTGCGGCTCCTTGTGATCGAGTCCCGAAACGCACGGGTCCACCCGGGCGGGGATGCTGATGACGCGCACGTGATAAAGCAGCTGCGAAGCGCTGGCAGCATCGACCGTCACGTCCAGGTTCACCACACCTCTCCGGGCAAGGAACCCTTGTTGTGGGCGGCTGACCTGAGCGTGTGGGCATTCAGACGGAACCTGGCCGTCGGGGACAAACAATGGTTCGAACCCCTGCAGGGCATCTCCACGGTGCTGCACGTGGATGGCGCGGATGTGTCCGTTAAACGAAGCAACCCCCATCTGCCGCAGCCAAGTCCGGGGGTCCAGCAGGCTGTCTCCCATGAATCCGGCCTTAACCGGGGCAGAGGGCCCGCTGTTGCTTCTGCCTCCAGTGTAGTGTTTGGCGGCTCCGAAAGCGAAGCCCTGGCGCGGATACGGCGCATCGCCGGGGCAGCTGGGAAGAACGTTGAGCAGGAGGTGACGCTTGCCGTGGCCACCAACGAACCGCGCCGCCTCGTTGAGGCTGCGAACGCCTACATCCGGCAGGCCCGACAGCCAAGGACAGGCGGCCGGCCCCGCACAGAGGACTCGATCATCCGCAGCGCAGAGACCATCATGCAACCGGCCGGCGCCGAGAGGGTCAAAGCAGCCTTAGTGCAGCTGCGGAAACAGCGTGCGGCCGAAGCTGACAACGGAGTGGCCCCCGAACCGTTAGTGCAGCAAAGAAGCCACCGCCCCGGCTATCAGCGATAGCCGGGGCGGTGGCTCCTATCCCTCCCGCAAGGGCGAGAGAGGAACGAAGGACCGGCAGGAAGGTGGGTGGGTCTGCCGGTCCTCCGAGTATGTGGGTTTAGACCTCGCTCATAAGCATGCCCGCCAGGGCCCCGCCCAACACTCGGCCTTGATTGGCCAGCGACTCAAGGCGGTCTGCGGTGAACTCCGTTGGTGTCTCGTTGATAACGAACATTCCCAGCAAGCCGCCGGAACTCTCGCTGATGCTCCGATACCAGTCGAGGTCGCCCTGGAACTGTTCAAACACGACCTTCCGGGGTGACTTGTCCGGCGAAGATGCCAGGACAAGCACCTGACTGGGCCACACGGCATATCCCCAACCGTCCGGGGCAAAGGGGAGCGGGCCGGCTTTACCGAGAAGGCTTGTGTACGGGGCGAGGCCACGGCGCTTCAGGGCTTTCCACGCCGCCCGCCCTTCAGGGCCTCGATGGCGAAGGTTTATCAGCACGCTGGGCAGCCCCGGCAGATCAACCATGTTGACCAGCGGCCGGATTGGGAAGTCAACCAGGGATTTCGTCTTCTCGAAGTTGTTGTCTTCTCCTGCCCTGATATTCATGGCGCCCCGGAGGGCGTTGGAAACAGAGTCGGCCGCGGCGCGGAAATCGTCCTCAGAGGTCATTTGTCATCCTTCGTAGATTCGTTCAATGCGCGTGCGTTAGGAGAATCTTGTTGGTTCAGGCCGGCGGGCACTGACTCCATCGGCGGTGTAGTAACCGGTGGTGTGCACGATTCCGATGTGCCACGTGTCCATCCAGTCCCCCATGGTTGCGAACCGCTCCGGTGACTTCTCGCCAATTGCCAGGACGCCGCGACCGTCAGTGAAGAGCTGGTTTACCCATTCGTCTGGATGGCGGTCACCGAAGTTACCGGCAACTACTACTTCCGGATCTTCTTCCAGGCTCCCGGGGGCCAAGCGCAGGAACCTGACGTCGCGTCCTGCGCCGACGTCGAGGCCGATGCCTTGGACGACCGGAATTTCGCTGCCCTGCTTCAAGCTCGCTAGAGGTACAAGCCCGAGGCTCTCGGTGCTGTGCCCGTAGAGTCCCCATTCAGGAAGAGTCGAGTAGATCCCCATGAGGTTCCCCAACGATGGGATTTTCACCAGTCGAACCCAAACATTGTCCATCTGCGCCAGACGCCGGATTTCGGCCAATTTAGCCGCTCGTTGCTGATCGTCCATTGTTTCCTCCAGTTGTGGTGGTGCTGGTTATGCGGGCAAATCTTCGGTGGTGTAGTCGTACACAGACCACGCCCCGTTGTGGCGGGTGAGGATCATGAAGATGTTCCTTTTCCGGTCGTCGTTTCTGAGGTGCTTGCCCGTGGTGTCGGTCCAGGACCAGTTTGCTGTCACGTTCCGGTAGGCGATGTCCTCGGTGTCTGTTCCTTCGTCGCCGTCGAGCGGGACGCCGGGGCCGATCACCGGAACTGAAACGGCCTTGAGTGGTCCCAGCTCCAGCCACAACGCCTGGGAGCCGTTGCGCTCGGGTTCAGCTGTGCGGGCGGCGAGTTCGGCGGCCATGAGTGGTTTCGCGCGCATGGCGGCCGCCGTTTCGGTCCGGTCCGTTGATACATCCCAGCTGGTGACCAGGGTTGCGAAGGCTTTCGCGACTTTGTCGGGGTTCACCCTGTCCACCTCGAGCAGCTGCTTCACGGTGGCATCGAAGGGTACCGGCTGCGGCGCCGTCGCCGGGGACGTCGCGGGCAGGGGCTCCGCGGCCGGCGTCGGCTGGGCGCACCCGGCAAGGGGCAGCACGGCTGCAAGGGCAAGAACGGTCAGGGTCTTCAGCGTTTTCACAGGACGCCTTTCGCTTTCAGGATCGGTACCGGGTCCACTGTGGGGTTGACGGGGATTGTCGGGTTCGCCGGTGTTCCGGTGAAGAATTCAAGGTGCAGGTGCCGGCCAAAGACGTTCCCGGTCGCACCTTCGGTTCCCAAGGGAGTTCCGGCGGCGACGGTATCGCCTACTTTGACCCGCAGGCTGCCCGGAGCCATGTGGTAGTAGCCGATGGTGAGCTTGCCGTCGGTGGTGGTGCCGTCCACACGTGTTCCGAACTGCCCGTCGAGGTTGTTGGCGATGGTGATTTTCATATCCGTTACGGCAACGACGGTTCCGGGCTGGCCGGGGGTGGAGAAGTCGGTCCCGTAGTGGAAGCTGGCCAGCACTCCGCCGGCTGTTCCAGGAGGGGCCGGGCGCGGGCCGTAGCCGGAGGTGATCTGGGCACCGGGCAGCGGGTGTGTCCATTTGCCGCTGAGGGTGCCGACCTGGACGCCGCCGCTGTCCCCTGCAGGGCAGGCCTGCCCGTACTTTTCCTGCGCGGAGAGCATGATCTTGGAAACGTACTCGGTTGTTTCGCCGAAAGGAGGGATGCCCGCGTACTTCTCGACCGCTCCGGGTCCGGCGTTGTATCCGGCCAGGGCCAACCTCACGGGATCTTGTCCGGCCTTTTTGGCAATGGGGTCCAGCTGCTTCATGAGCGCGGCCATGTACCTGCCTTGGGCAGGTATCGCATCCGCCGGGTTCAGCGGATCCCCGCCGTTGCCGTAGGAGGGCCAGGTGCCGGGCATGAACTGGGCAAGACCTGAGGCACCTACCACTGATCTGGCGTTGGGGTTCCAGCCGCTCTCCTGTTCCAGCTGAGCGGCCAGAACAGAGGCTGGGATACCGGAGTCTTTCGCGGCCTTCTCCACCAGGGGGCCCCAGCCGTTAGGGACTGCTTCCTGGTTGAACGCCGCACCGTTGACGCTGATGCAGGCGGCGGCCGCCGGGGATGCCCCGGAGACCGAGAACAGGGTCACCATGATCAGTGAGCCCACGAGGAGGAATGGCAGCAACAGTAGGAGCCCGGCCTTACGCATTGGCCGGCGTTCCTGAAAAGTTCTCCTGTGGATCTACGGGAGTGTTTTCGGTCAGCTGAGCGGGCTCGGCCGTTTCCAGGCTGACGAAAGCCTGGAAGTCGTTGCTGCGGGCGCTGAGTTCAAGGCCGGAACCGGTGACGTCGTAGTGCCCCTCAACGCAGTTCTTGAAGGTCATGCGGGTCTTGAAGGTTTCCATCGTCGGCCACAACCCACGGCCGAACCAGTCAATCAGGTCAAAGCTCGGCTTCTTGGACTTCGAACGATAGGCCGCCTTGTGCGCGACCATCAGCGCAGTCAACATCTCCACCGCGTCAGGGTGGCGGTACCAGCATGCAGGGATCCAGAACTCAGAGTTGGATGAGTTCCGGAGAATCCGGTTCTGCAGCCAGGTAACAAACCCGTCGAGCTCGGCCCACAGTTCCTTCCGCTTCTCCGCGTTCAGTTCCGCCCAGAACCACGGCCCGCCGGCCGGGTAGTTTGTCAGTTCCTCGTACAGGGAAGCTGCCAGTTCTTCGACTTCGCCCAGCCGCTCAAGCATTTCGGGGATGGCCTCGGCCCCCGTCATTTCTCCGGTTTGGCTGTTCACCCCTGCAGGCGGGGCTGCTGGTGCCGCGTCTTCCGGTGGCAGCCAGGCATCATCAGGCATGAATTCTTCTTCCGGAGCCGGTTCCTGGCTCATGATGCCTCCACCAGGTTGGCTTCCGCGGCGGCCTCAGCTGCAGCTGCCTGCGCGGCGTTCTCGGTAGAAATGCCTTCCTTGTCCAGGCACCAGGCTTTGGAGTCATAGAACTTCGCCTTATCGGAGCGTTCCCAGTACGGCACGACGTCGACAACGGCTTCAATTTCGCGGTACATCAGCAGGACCTTGCCCTGGGGAAGCTTGCGGATCTCATCAACCCGCATCTTCTGGTCAAGCTGCTTGGATTTGGAGATGTTCACGGTGGGTGTCCCGTCCTTGCCGGTTGAGGATGAGGTGGAGGTGTGCTCCACCCAGTGCCGGCCGATCAGGTCGGAGATCTTGGTCAGGAACTTCACGTCCGAGATGCCGCCGAAGATTGTCTTTGCGGCCGCCGAATCGAAGATCGTCTCCGCGCCTTCCTCACCCCACCGGTTCACGAGCTGGGAATAGGTCTGGGCAAAAACGGAGGTGTGGATGCCGTTGCCGCCACCCTCAGACATCATCGAAGGCAACGAAGGCAACGCGCAGGTGTTAGCGACCTCGTCAAGGATCGGAGACAAGGGGACATCGAGTTTGCCTGATGCCATGGCACCAGATTTGCGGATAGCGGCCTGAACGAGGGATTCGACCAGGGCGGTGACAATCGGGGCCGTTGAAGCGTTCATCGAGACACGGGTCAGGCAGTACAAAGTGTTCGGCGCGTCCGTGAAGGTATCGATGTTGATGCCCGGATCGTTCTCGGTGGGGCACAGCATCGAGAGCACGTTTTCGTTCTTCATCGGACCGGTGATCTTGCCCAGTGTGGTTTTGGTGTTGCCGATCGTGTCCGGGTTGTTCTGTCGGCACCATTCGTCCAGGTTCCCGGCCCAGGTCTTCACGGTTGTGGATTTCGCGCGGAGGATGTTGGTCGGCTCGTGTTCGGAGAAGTTCTGGGACCACCGCAGCACGTCCCGCATGGAACCGCCGTCCTTCAGCGCAGCCGCGTGCAGCAGCGCCTCCAGGATCATGACGCAGCCTGAATCGAAATACCGGTCAGCCGACGACGGGGCACCGGTACGTGGCATGGCGTTCACCATTGCCGCGGCCCGCTCGGACGCTATCTGCGGATCCTTGCAGCCGGCCACCATGTCCCACCGGACCTTGTTCGGGTACTGGCTCAGCCCGTCGAAGTCGGCAACGTAGACCTTGCCCAGGTCTTTGCGGATCCCCACGGTCAGCCGCAGCACGTCTGGGCGCGTGCTGGTGGTGATGACGGCCCCGACAGCGTCGGCTACCTGTCCGGCAACCATGTACGTCGTTTTTCCCCACTTGGGCGGTGCCACGGTGCATGCGGTGTCTTCGAGCCGGATGCTGATCTTCTGTCCGTCCAGCAGATAGACGGCAGGAGCGAGGGAAGAACGATCGGGACCCTCGATGCGGGCCTTGATGGCCTTCGCGGTACTCATTCCCTTCTCACCGGTCTTCGCTTTCCGACGCCGTGCACGAAGGGCTTTGAGGCCGAAGAGGGCACCGATGTAGGCAGCGATCAGCAGCACTACGAGGATGATCCAGACGGTAAGCGGCCAGCCCCACTGGTCTGCGGGGTTACCGTTCACCGCAACCGGAGAGGTAGCCCTGTCCGTTGTTATCAGCCCGATCAGCGAGCCGATGAGCGCCTTCCACGTATCCAGCCACTTCGAGAAGGGCAGACCCGTCGTCCAGACCAGGGCCAAGTGCCACAGGCCAGCGGAAAGGATGGCCAGGACAATCAGTTCCCGCTCAGTCTTCTTGACCGTCGAGCCGCCCGGGTTGTGTTTCTCCACAGAGACGTTGTCATTCATGGTCTTCCCCTTCAGGCCACGTCCGCGTAAGCGGAGTCGGTTTCGCGCAGTGCCGAATCCGTATCGGTCATTTGAACTTCCCAAGCGGAACGGACATGCTCGATCTCCACCTCGGGTGCGTCCGCACCGGACTTGAGGAGGTGGTGGCCATTGCGAAGAACCATGATGTCGTTCGCTGATTCCGGGTTCAGCCCGAATGTCCTGACGCACCACTGGGCAGCTTCAGGCTTGTCTTGCCGGAAGATGTGCACCGTCTGCGCCTCTTCGATCACGGCCATGCCCGGGGATCCTGCGGGAACGTCCGTGGCACCTTTGTGGATGTTGTAAATGTTCGACAGGCCAAGGCCACGGGAGAGCTTGATGTTGGAGCGCTGCTGAAGGGCCATCGGGCCGCCCAGGATGTGCCCGGCTTCCTCGTTGATCACGTTGGTCCGGATGCCCCGGTACTCGGGGCGGCGGACAGTGCCGAGAAGCCACAGGTTCGCCAACCCCATCACCATGGGAATGGCCGGCCCGGTGTCCGGCAGCTGGGAAATATCGAACGAAGTCAGCGTCTTGTTCAAACGGATCTCGGCGGACGTTTCGCCGTCGAAGATGGACCCGTATGTTTCCAGCAGTTCGTTGAAGCAGAACCGCATCGAGATTCCCGCTTCGTGGAGCTTTTCCAGTGTCGCTGTGCTCATACCAGCCAGACTGGCGTCAGTTGGGTCAATGATGCCGAGAAGGTCGTGCAGATCGGCGGTGGTTGGGGTTCGGGTTCCCTCGAAGTTCCGCATCATGGTCCGGTAGCCCAGGCGCAGCGCTTTCCGTTCCCATTCGTTAGGTCCGCGTCCCTCACGGATCAGGGCCGGAATGGTGTTCAGGTAGACGAGCTGGTTGTTCAACCCGTCGTCATTCACGCCCGAAATGGAGGGGTCCATGATGTTGAAAATGACTCCGGCGCCGTCCATGCGGAACCTGATGTGGTCACCTTTGAATTCCCGCACGATGGCTGAGTATTCGCCTTCGTCCTTTTCGTTCTTCTTATCGAAGACCACTGCCCGGCGGTTCCGCAGGATCAACGGACGGATAACGTACACCGTTTTGGTGTACGCGGACTTACCAGCTCCAACGTCACCGACAACCAGGACATTCGTCGAGGTGATCCGGCGCGGGGTGGAGTTGTAATCAGTGAACGGATCCTTGCTGATGGCCGTCTGCGACAGGACGTCCCGGCCCGCGGCGACGCCTTCAACACCTGTAGGTGCCGCGATCAAGGCCGTGTTAAGGATCTCCGCTTGCCGCGTCGTCGTCGGGGCGCCCTGGAACGCCGGAGCATAGAACCCGTTCTTGGCCTTACGCTCATTCACCCTCAACCTGGTGCCCTGCTCGGCGTACGGAGGCCACTCCCCCGACTCCAAAACTTCTGCCTCTTCGATGACAGGGGCAGAAAACGTTCTGACGATGCCGCCCACGAGCGGCACTCTCTGGATCCAGGAGCCCTTCGCCCCTGGATCATCGACGATGACCCTCTCTTCCACTTCAGGAATCAGAGGAAATCCCAGCTCCCGGGGTTCGGTAATGGCTTCCTTGCTGAGTTCTTCGACCGCGCCCATCAGGCCACCTTCTCTTCCTTCTCGCCACGTCCTGCAAGCTGGTTCATCATCTTGGCTCCAAGCGTCGGTGTCGCCGGACGGGTACCCCTGTAGATCGGCCACGTGGTACCGGCGGCCGCGGACTGGTACGTGTCCAGCCACTCAAGTTTCTGGATCCCGGCAGACGTTCCCGCCGTCTCTTCCAGGCGGCGGGCGGCCTCCGTCAGGCCTGCCTGTGTCCGGGCGGAAATGGTGATGAAGCCAACCCAGTTCACGCCATGCTGGCCGGTCCCCGGCATCAAGTCAGCACCGCGCGCCCTTGCGGACTTCAGGTTCACATCGGTTGCCGGATCAACCAGCTGGCCTTTCTTCTGCTTCGCGATCACCGCGGCCATGTCCCGCACAACGTCCTTTGACGCCAGCTGACGTGCCTGCTCAGCCGGGACTGTTTCCAGCTGAAAGCTCAACGTCCGTGCCCCGGAGCCGGCATTGTGCAGCAACGACAGCAGCCAGTACGGGGTCCGTTCCCCCGTCTCCATGTTCTCGGCGCTGATCATGGCCGTCCGGTGACCCCAAACGACCTCTTCACCAGTAATCGGATTGGTTCCTTTGACCCAGGTGGAGTTCCACTGGTCCTGCGACGGAAGGCCCATCTGATCGGCCTTGACGCCCGAAACCATCAACGGCGGCCGCGACGGATTCTGCTGGTGCAGCATCATGGCCACCACCGCGCGGGCGGTCAAAGGCCGTACCTGCCCCAGCTTGGCAGCACGCAACGAGCGGGCAAGGGAAGAGATTTCCGCGGCCATCAACAGCCGCCAACCATCCCGACCAGCCCCGTACCGGGCAGCAGTGGCATAGAAATCAGGAGTCAGCGGCCACCGGCCGACAACGAGGTGACGCTGCACGAACGTATCCCGGCCAGTTCGCTCCAGAACCTCCTGGTACGAGCGGACGGCCTTAGGGTGCGCATCTGCGGCCAGATGATCTTCAACCCAGGCTTCGTTCAGAGCAAGATCCGGAGGAAGGACACGCGTGATGGACTGGACTCCGCTGACAAGTTTCGATGCCGGGGCGAACCCCGCCAGCATCGAACCAAAGCCATTCTGGGCCTGATCCTGCTTGCGCTGGGACTCAGCTCCGCGCAGCTGCCCGGAGACTTCGAACGCCACTGACAGATACGGGTCTTCACCGATGGGGGCCTGCCAGGCGATCCCAGGCTTTCCGGTCCGGGCATCAAGCCAGCCCATCCCGTCGGCTCCGTCCGGACGAGATCGGACGGCGGCGATGATCCTGGCCTTTTCTTCTTTACTCGTGGCCAAGTCCGCCAGAGCGTTGGCCTCTTCCCAAGCAGCTGCGCTGTAGGGAATGAACCGGTCAGTGCCGGCCTTCTGACGTTCCTTCCAGCGCACCCGGCGCTTACGCCGCTCCCAGTAGGAGCCGCGGTGCGTCGAGGCCGTCACCAGGTAAACGACCACACCGGACAGCACGCCAACTACCAGGCCCGGCCAGCCGGTGAACATCATGCCGAAGAAGCCAACAAATACGCATCCGGCCAACCCGACCAACTGTGTTTTGGACTGGATGCCCCCGAAGAAACTCCGGTGTCCCGATTCCCCACCAATGAATCGCGTTGCCATCGTTTATCCCCTGTACCGTTCCGTTTCGTCGTCCATGCCGCCTGCTGCGTACTCTCCGCCGGCTGCGCCCAGCCGCGCGGCTTCTTCGCCAACTTCCTTTGCCTTCTCCGCGGCCGCCACCGCTCCGGCGGCCAGCAGGGTAGGTATGCCGATCGCCGCCCCTGCTCCGGTCGAGGACTCAGCGGCACCAGCGGCCGCCATACCCTCGGCACCGCCGGTAACCGCTCCACCAGCGCCGGCCTCAGCACCCGCGCCGGCTTTCGCGCCTGCACCGGCCTTGGGACCGCCACCACCCTGCATTGCTTCCGCACCCCCGCCGGCACCGGATCCGGCATCAGCCGGAGAGCCACCATTAAGCTCGCGAAGCTTGCGGACGAGAGACCCATCTTCCGGAGACGCTGCCTCCGCAGACCCTGAGCCTGAACCGCCGCCGGAACCGCCCGATTCGGCGCTGGAAGCGTCCTTGCGGTTCATGTCCTTCACATCCCCCATGCTCTGGGGTCCGTAATGCTTCTGAGGAGGACTGAACGAGGGGCCCTGCTGGCCGCCCGCACCTGACGGGATCACTGGGGCGAATTTCATCAGCATCATGGGTGCCAGACCGGCAATCATCAGAGCGATAAAGGACGCGATAAGGTTCATCAGCGTGCCAAGACCATCGGTCCACTTCATCCACGAGGCGGAAGCGGCGATCATGTTGTAGGAAATTCCCAGCATGAAAAACAGCAGTGGGTGGCAGGCGAGAATGCCAAACCACAACAGCGGAATCTTCCGAGCGAATGAGCCGTGCTTGGACGAGGTCCACCAGACCATGCCCAGCGGTGCCATGATGCCGGAGAAGTACAGCGTTACCAACATCACGGCCAGCATGAGCACCACGACGAACAAGCCGATGATCATGCAGACCATCAGCAGGATGCCCACGATTACGCCACCCGGAAGTGCTCCTGCGTCTGTTTTGAGCATCGAGTCCATCGTCGCCATCATCGAATCTGCAGAGGACGTTATGCCCCAGCCGATAAGGCTCTCGGAAAGGGCTCCCAGCGTCTTGACCAGCATCACGCCGATCATCGGCCCGAACAGTGCGCCGCCGAAGAACAACGCCGTCTTGGTGGTCAAAACCTCCAGGAACTCCTGGCCAGCGAGAGTTCCGCGGGCAACAGCGACGAACTGGACTACCAGCAGGAAGCCCCAAACGATGATCGCCAGGGCAAAGCTGATCGCGTAAGCCCTAATGAACCAGTCCACCGTGAGATCCGGCTCGGTGGCCTTCGACAGGGCGGGCAGCAGATCCTTCGCCAAGCCATGCGCACCATCACGAGTCGCCTTGAAAATCGCTCCCAACGGGTCAGCAGCGAAATTCGTAGTAGCGACAACGGCATCAGCCGCATCCTTAGCTCCGCTCACAGCGCCGACCACATTCTTGGCAGTATCAACAAGGAGCCCAGGGACTCCGGGGAGCCCGGGCTTATCTTCCATCGGAACCGCGATCATCATGGTCAGCACCCCCCAGCGAACGCAGCACCATTGGCAAAAAGCTCGTCAATGGTCCGTTCGGTTCCGTCGCTGCGGACCTTCCACTTGCCGTCTTCCCAGACCATCGTGAACGTGGAGGCGATCTTGCTGCCCAGCGGCTTCCCGTTCTGGATGTGTTCTCCGCCAAGGGTCACGCGAACCATGTCCTGGGTGCTTTCCTCAACCAAGTAGCGACCGTCTGCGAAGTTCAGAGACTCCGAGGTCAGCCCGGGGTAGGTCTTCGATGAGGTCAGTGTTTTCTCGATGTCTGCGATCTGCCCAGTGGCGTTCTGTGCCAAGACCGACGACGCGACTTTTCGGACATCCTCAGGCGTGTGTCGCGGGTAATAGCCAGCCCACCGGTAAATCCCGGCAGCGACGCTGATTGCCCCGGTTTGGGTATGGGATGCGGACTTCTGCCCGTCCAACAGGGCAGAGGCCGTGTTATCAGGACCGGCGAGGCATCCGTTAGGCGCCTCGCCGGCGCCACCAGTGGCCGCCGGAGAACTTACGGCCGGTTCGTTCGCACGAGGGTTGGCTTGGTACCAGGCGCTTACACCGCCAACCAAGGCGATTGCAACCACGACGCCGACAACGAGCCATGCCCAGCGCGGGAATCCGCGCTGGGCAGGGGCAGTTGAGCTGCGGCGGACCATTAGCCCGCCACCGCGAGGACCGCGCCGATAATGATGGCGAATCCTGCCAAGCAGGCCAGCCCGATGGCCGCGCCGGTCGCCTTCTTCTTGCCTTCAGCGTGAGCGTGGGGATTGTTCGCGTCGGCTTTGGCCATGGCTACCAAACCGATAATCAGGTAAGCGCCCGCAATGATGATGCCGAAGCCCCAGCCAACAGCAAAGAGGCGCTGCCACCATTCGGTGAACTTTCCGCCCAGGGAAGTGAAGTCGGGGACGCCGGGAAACGGGTTTGCGATCATCGGCACAGGTCCGGCCTGAACGATGGTGGAAGGGACGACGCTTGTCGACAGCTCTGCCAAGGTCGAAAGAATGATGCTCATCGGTTCTGATCCTTTTCAAAGACGTTCTGGTTGGTTTGGGCGACAACGCCAGCTGCGATAGCGGTCAAGGCCTGACGAGTTGCCGGGGCGACCTTGTCGAGCGTGAGTGCACCGCGCTCCGCAACGTGGGCGTCATAGGGGACGGAGTAGATGTGATCCTCAGCGATGCCCTTGTCCATGAACTGCTTCTTCAACCGCGACGGCTTGAACTCAGGGCGCCCGTCGGACATCATCACCACAATGGCGGTCCGTGCCAGCCGGGCAGCCTCCGGGCCTTGGTGCTCCAGGAACTCCAGCAGCTCAAGAGCCTCAGAGACGGCGTCCTGGGCAAGCATTGTCGGGATGACCAGTACGTCGGCTACCTCAACGGCAGCGCCGAACGGGCCCGAGCTGTACTGATTGCCGGTATCCATAACCCGCATCGTGAAGTGCTCATCGACGATCGAGGACACATCGAGCACGTTTTCCCGGGTCAGCGGCGGCCGCCACTTGGGCGTGGAACCGATCACCGAGGCGAAGCTTGTCTGCGTCACTGTGTAGCCCCGCAGCTGCGACTGGGTACGGACGTTGGAGATATTGGCGACCAGCTCCCCCATGCCCAGCTGAGGGTCGCCCTCAGCCCGATATGCCAGCTGGCCCTTGTCATCGGAAGTTTCAAGGATCGCCACTGACCCGCCACGGACTGCTGCCAGCACCCCGCCAAGAAGGATCGAAAGCGGCGTCTTACCAGCTGTGCCCTTCTTGTTGGCCACGAGCAGCCCCACGGCACGAGTCCAGGTGGACTGGCGGATCAGATCTTCAAAACAGCCCTGCGACGCGATTGATTCCCGCGCCTCCAGTTCCTTTGCTGACGGAGCAAAGTTGAAAAGGCGGCCGAAGAGCTGGTTCAGGAACCCCCTGAACCCGTCCTTGGCAGGCGCGACAGGGTCAGCATCCTCATCAGTCTCCGCGTCCGGCTTAGCGATCGGTTCTGTTGTCTTTGATCGAACAACAAGCGCGGCGTCCTTCTTCGGTGCCAGGACTGGAGCTACTGTCCCAACCTCATCCGGATCAACAAACGGATCCGCAGGTTCCTCGAAAGCTTCCGTGGCGACCGGCGCCGATTCGGGCCGCTCATCTGTTTCTACATACAGGTCCGAGCGCCGCGCGCCCGGAAAATTCAACTCTGTCATGGGAAAGGTCCCACCTTCCTAGTTCCCAACCCGGATCCCTTATAGGTCCGGTAACTTACAAACTCGTTGTCATGAATCCACCAGGGGCCGCCAGTCTTTAAGTGCTCTCGATGCCTCGGGACTGATGAACGCTCGCCCTCCCCTCAACGCCGCTCCAGAATTTGACTGTAAACTAAAGATGATCATTTAGCGATACACTAATTCCCAGACTAAGGGTCAACCCACATGATCGGGCAAGATAGACGCATGCCGCGCCTCATCCAGCCCAATCACCCGCAGGAGGTTGAGGCAGCCATCGAAGTTCTCGGAAACCGAGCCCACGCGGCCATCCTGCGTTACCTGCACCAGAACGGCCCGTGCACCACCGGCGAGATCCTCAAGGGAATCGTCCTGGACGGCAACAAGAAGCTGACCCGGCCCAGCCTTCAGCATCATCTGGAAGCGCTCGAAGCTACCGGGGCGGTCACTGCCGACTCCCCCGCAGGCCAACGACACGGCAAGCGCGTGAAGTACGAGGCCAATATTGATGCTGTGGAGTTCGAGATGCTTCCTGCCTATGTCAACTATCTCCGCGGTAGATGAGCGCCCGCAGTCCATAACAAGCCTGTCAAAGAGCAATACCTTCTTGTTTCCCTACGCACGTTACATGTCTGTAGTGAACATGTGCAACGCCTGTAGTGGGCATGGGTTATGCGTATATCGGGACTGAAGGGACGGTACGATGTGTGGGTTTCCGTTGTTCTGCCTTGATCGTCACTGGAGGATGAAGACCCAATGCTGACGACACGGCGCGTCCTGGCCTGCTTGGCGTTCCTTGTGCCGGCTGCCGGTCTATCTGGGTTCGCGGTCGTCATGGCACGCAGGATCGTCAAGCGGGGCCCAAAGGAATACCGCCGGGCCGAGATGATAGGAGACGGACGGCGAATCCGCATCGATTTGGACGAGTACACCAAAGCCCCGGGCGACTTCGGCGTGTTCGACCCGGCGACAGAGAAGTACACGCGAGTCGGCGACGTCACGCTGATCAATGAGGATCAAATGTACGTAGAGCGGCGGATTGATGCGCCCGGCTCCGGGACGGGATGTCTGGGGCCAATCGTCGATTGGACCCCGGATGTTTTTTTCGAGCCCTCTGCTGTCGGCGGACGCTACGAAGAGGTGGACGTGCCCACCGCCTACGGTACGGCGCCTGCATGGATGTTCGAGGGGAACACGGACGTATGGGTGATCCATATCCATGGCAGCTGGACCGACCGATCGATCATGTTCCGAGATGTCCATGCGTTCAGTTCACTGGGATTGACCTCGTTGGTTCCCACATTTCGCAGCGACGCCGAGGTCACCCCACCACAGGCGGAATCGAGTCACCTTGGGCAAACTGAATGGCGTGACGTGGAAAGCGCTGTGGCCTACGCCGTAGCTCATGGAGCCTCGCGCATCATTCTCTCCGGCTGGTCAATGGGTGGCACCATTGCCCTGCTTACAGCGGAGCGCAGCGCCCACCGGGACCGGATCGCAGGGATTGTCCTGGTAGGTCCCGTCACGAGCTGGCGAAAGACCATCACAGCAGGGGCGGCGCGGGCCGGCGTCCCGACGATTGGCGCCGGCCTTGTCATGTGCCTGCTCCAGACTCCCCCATTCGCGAAGATGCTCGGGCTGGAGGAACCAATCGATTTCAATGCACTTGACTGGGTCGATGTACCTAACCGCGTGGCAGTCCCCACACTCGTCCTGCACTCCAACACGGACCAAGAGGTGCCCTGGGAGATCTCGGAGGCCTTCCAACGCGCGAATCCGGCCACCGTCACTTTGGTTGCACTACCTGAGGCTCACCATACCCAGGAGTGGAACGCTTCGCCGCAGGCGTTTACCGAAGAACTTACGGATTGGGTCAGGAAAACGCTATTTACTGATCCCAGCTAGACCCGCGCATCGAGCTTTGTCTCAATGCGATCGATCCTGGTTTGAATAGATTCCGGGAGCGTCGTCAAGTTCGCCCGCTCGTAGTTGTGCAGAACAATAAGGCTTTTGTAGACGCCATTTTCGAGCGTTTCATTGAAAAGGTCCCACGCCGGACTGACTCGTGATCGATCCGCATTAACCCGCATCCTCAACCCAGTCAGCCACAGAGCATCGATCATCCAGAGACGCAACCTCGGGAGCTGCTTCGACAGGAAAAGAATCAGCCACCCCGCCGCCGTCAGCGAGAGGCCTACATAGAAAAGGTGGTCAAACCAAGATCCGATGGCTCGGGCGAAGGCGTCCCAGGACGAGAAATAGAACAACACCACGTACGTAATGTGGCACGAAACAGCCACCGCAACCACCAGCAGGCCCACTGAGAACGTTGCATACGGGCCCCTGGCCTTGTGCCGAAGCATATATATGATCCTGAGCACAGTGAACAACAAAGCGAACATGTACGTGCCGCTGTACACGGCAGTTGCGAGCTGATCCATCCGGGTATCAATGTAGTCCGCAGCCGTTGGAGCTTTGTCCTCAATCAGGGCGAAGCTGACAATCATGACAGGAATGCTCAGCAACGGAGCGTAGTAGGTCCACCTGACAATGGGTACGTTCGCTAAACGCCGCACGCTGTCATTGAAGAAGAAGATCGCCAGTAGCGCGAAGATGGCTTGAAGCAGGTTCGTCACGTTAACGCCACCGAGGTAGCTGTCGATAACCTCTAGCGGTGTAACCGTTCCCAGCACATAGAGCGCCGCGAGGCCGAACACCGACGCCACCCACGACGCCCGGGCTTCCGACACCTTCACCATAGCGGGGATCCGAAGGAAGCATAGGGCACTCAGCAGCCCAAAGAGCAACAGTTTCATGGTCTAGCAGAGGAAAGGATCAGGCTCGGACGAGCTGCGTGAACGGGTCTTCTTCGACATCTCGAAAGCGAAATCCTCCACCCAGCGTTCTACAGGATGATTCGGGACAGAACAGCAGCTCATGCTTTTCGCACCAGCGGCCTCCTTCAGCATCGCTTCAGAGAAATCCGGCAGAAACAAGGAACCCTGGAAGCTCTCCAGATATATGTGTCCGAGCTCGTGATAAATGCAGTGAAGCTTATACTGCGTCGAGTCTTGCGGTGGGACATAGATCTTAAAATGATCTTCAAAGTCCAACTTGAAGGCTGTCAGTGTTCCCCAGGACCCCTCTTGCTCGATCAGTTTGATCGGCTTTTCGCAGATTATGGCCAGACGCTCAAGGACCTCCGCCATTGATGTCGTGCCGTCACCGCACAATTCCCGAACCTTGTCCTGAACCGGTGGGAGATTCATTCACTCTTCCTCGTTCATCGAGGCATCGATGATTTCAGTGATTGTCCTCAGCGTTTCAGGTGACATGGCTCCCAGGTTTCTGGCGGCGAAGTTCTTCACCTTGAGCTTTCGCAACTGGACCAGGAAATCCATCCGGGCCTCAACCTCGGGTGGAGTTTCACTATTGAGATCACAGAGGTAAGCATCCGGCACCTTAAAAACGAACTCTGCGATGCCCTTCAGGAGCTCTTGATCTGTCACCAAGCTGCCAGTTCCATTGATCAAGTAGGACCACCGCGTTCGCGACAGGTGGATTCCGTGCGCCGAAAGGGCTTGCTCGACATGAGGGTAAGTGAGCGCAGTGTTGTTATCGGACTCCCAGATATCCACCAGGATGCCCATGCGATCCGCTAGCCGCTCCTTCTTCTGTTGCTGCGTAAGAAACACGCTGCGGCCCCCATTTGCCATCGTTAAAGCTCCTTCAGCCAAGGTCAGCTGCTTATGGTGTGACCACTACACAGAGCAGGCGGACAGCTGACACAAGATGTTACCTGATGCCATTCATAGCGTATAGGCCATGAGTAACTATTGAGTTGTGCATGTGCGGAGCATGTCTGTAGGCTTTCGCGTACTTGGTTTCTTGGGGGGAATCAAGTCGATGACACGTTCAGGTAACTTCGCGCATCGCAATGAACCCTGGACGTAGGAAGCATTACCATTCGGGCGACACGCCGAGCGCCGGTACCGGTATCGGGGGGAAATTAAGTGAAGGATGAGGGTATGAGCGCATACAGCCCGTACGCCACGCCGAAGCTAGACGGCAATCGAGTAGCCCTGCGGGGACGCATTTATCCCGATCAGCACAAGCGCGCCCACGAAGCCGCACAACAGCATGGGCTTTCCCTCAGCGACTATCTGGGTGCGCTCATTGACCGTGACAACGGTCTGCCTAACAAACTTGACGACGCAAACCAGGAGGCTCTGCCTATCAGTCGCATGGCCTCCTAAACGAGGAAGGCCCGCTTTCGCGGGCCTTCGACAACGTTTTCTCGTTCAGATCCTTTTCTTGGCGGATCTCGATCTGAACATCCCCAACACCCACCCAGTGGGTGGATCTTGTCGTACCCATCCATTGGAAAGGAACTGGTCCCATCGTATCCCAATCAGTTTGTGCGTCAACGCATGCCCTTCCGAGTGTCGCGAGTCAAGTCACGCCTGAACAGGCGTGGGCAGCCTTGGCACCGTTGTTGGCCGGCCAGCCGCGTGTCCGGTTGTCGCGTGATGGCGGTAAGTCGTACCCACAGAAGCATGAACGGGATCTAACCGGCGCTCTTCCCTCGTTCCCGGCCGCCGTGCGCATTTTCGGGAAAGACGGTACATGCGCTGCGATCTTCTTGGACTTTGACTCCTCCACTGGCGGCGTTGATTGGGTTGAGGCGGATGTGAAGGCCCTCCAGACGTGGCTGTACTCTTGCGGTGCACGTTGGATTGAGGACTACTCCCCCAGCGGCGGCCGCCACGTCTACGTTCCATTGGAACGGCGCGTCACCTTCTCCGAAGCGCGTGATCTTGTCGAGGCTCTGGGCACCCGGTACCGGAGCCTGGACAAGACCCCGCACCAGAACCTCAATCACGGCTGCATGCGCGTTCCTGGTTCACTCCATAAGCGTGGTGGCCACCAGGAACTCGCCATGAGCCTGAACATGGCGTACGACGTCGTCCGGCGGCCGAACAGCCCCGCCGTGTGGGCCAAGCTGAACGCGGAATTGGCGAGCGAGATTGCAGCCGCACGCGCGCTGCGCCTGGAGCAGCCCTTCACGCCGTCTACGGCTGCTGCAGCCAAGGCCCCGCACCTGACGGGTCGGATGTCCCGCGCCATGCAGCAGCTGGCCGTCACCGGGCTTTACGACGCGAACCGTTACGCCACTGATTCGGATGCCCGCCAGGCAGTCATTGTCGGAGCTGCAGCCGCCGGCCTTGAGCTCACGGACGTTGAACGCCGGATACTGCAGGGTGTTTGGCCGGGACTTGCCTCGTTCTATGCCCGGTACTCCGCCAGGAACCGTATGCCGGCCCTGCGGCGGGACTGGGCCAAAGCAGTCTCCTACCTGCACAAAAACCAACGATCCAAAGCGGGAAAGAACAATGCGCGTATATCCCCCACAAGCCCGCCTTCTACACAG
The DNA here is from genome assembly GCF_056499105.1 of Arthrobacter sp. Z5-13. NCBI lineage: Bacteria > Bacillati > Actinomycetota > Actinomycetes > Micrococcales > Micrococcaceae > Arthrobacter > Arthrobacter sp. Z5-13. The sequence goes on along the minus strand of NZ_CP096461.1, from coordinate 8,440 downwards.
CCCCTCTGGCTACAGGAGAACTCCGTTTCAACGGATTCCGATGCTGAGCATCGGTTCATCCGAACCTGGCGTAACGCGCTCAGGCTCAAGGAACCCCGCTATCAAGACTCCAGGAACGGGATGGCCCGGAGAATGATTCTGCGGGCGCTGGGAGAGGCTGCCCACATGACAGCAACACGGTTCGTTGAGTTCGGTGTCAGATCGGTCGCCGTGGCCACTGGATTGGACCACACCACCGTCGCCGGGCACCTACGGGCGCTCAGATCAGAGAAAGACCCGCTGGTAACCCTTGTAGAACAAGGACGGGGTACCAAGGGAGATCTCTACATGCTCACCATCCCGGAGGACGTGAAGCCGGCAGCCGAAGACCTGTCCTGGCGAAAAGGCAAGATCCACGCCCTTCGCCCGGTCTTCCGGGAACTGGGCATGCCGGCCGCGTTCGTTTACGAAGCTCTGGAGCACTCCCCCGAGCCGCTGCGGAGCGTTGACCTTATCCAGGCTGCCGGAATATCCAGGACCGCATTACGGGAAGCCCTGGAAATCCTGGCGGCATGGAACCTCATTGCCCGGACCAAAGGCCGTGCCTGGTCGATCGTGGCCACCACATCGCTGAAGGACCTGGCCGAGAGGTTCGGCGTACTCGAAGCCGTGGCCGTGCAACTCCGAAAATACATGGAAGACCGCACGGTTTGGAGGGAATGGCTCTCCAAACGCGCCCACACCGTCGCCGAGCTGCTATCCCCCACCGACGACTACCCCTGGGAACAATTCGAAGGCCCCCCAGATGATGTCACTCTCGTCCACTTCGCCTTCAACTCCACAGCGTAAGGCTCCCAAAACGAAACGCCAAAAGAGCGGGCAGGTTTCCCATGGTCCAGGCCGCCTCCACCTTCGCCGAGCAAGGTGCGGAGTCATCCCCCACGATCTCGCTCGCCCAAGCATCGCACTCCCCGACGGCAACGACACCCTGGTCCAGCTGTCGGTGATGACCAGCGAACGAAACAGTCGCACACAACCCGGATGGCTTCCCGTCGTTCCACAGCCAGGGAGTATCGGCGACATCGGCAACGACCGTGATATCAACATGCCGGTCAGTCAGCGACCGCTGACCCATGTTCGGTATCTTCCGTTCCAGCGGATTCGCGAGGCTATCGGCTGTCGTGTGACCGTCGGGCCCATGTACCAGGCCCTGAAGCCTTCCAGCTCCTCGGTGTGGAGCTTCCGGATCCGGCATGCAGCTCATCAACATCCGTCGCCCCAAAGTAACAGGCATAGCTCTAGGGAGGCGTTGGATTAGGTTGTATTGCAAGCATGCAATACAGATTGCATGCAATACGGTTGCAAGCAATATTGCATGCTTGCAATATTGCAAGGTCACACCCTCCGGTGTACAGTCTTGTCCCAGTTGGGTAAAACATCTTGCAATACGTATTGCAAGCCATACAGCAATACGTATTGCTTGCAATACGTATTGCAAGGCGAAAGGGAAGCGATGACGTATGTAATTGCAGTCGGTAACCGCAAAGGTGGCGTGGGCAAAACGTCTTACGTCCTCAACCTTGCACATGCTCTCCAGCTGCTCGGCCATCGCGTTCTTTGCGCTGACCTGGACCCTCAGCGGAATCTGACTGATGTGTTGATTGGCGGAAGCACCGAACCAGAGCTCACACTCTTCGACGCCCTGTATGACGAACGGCCAGGTACCCTCGGCCAAGTTGTAATGGGGACAGACTTCTCGGGCGTAGATCTGCTTCCGGGAGATGAGGCTTTGGCCAGGATCGAAGTTGAAAACATCATGGCTCCAGAAGCCCGTCTGAAGAATGCGGCAGAAGGTGCAGACCTTGATCAATACGACGTCATGCTCCTGGACATGCCACCAGCACTTGGGCGGCTGACACTCAATGGCCTTATCTATGCCAATGAGGCCAGGATTGTGATCGACTCCGAATCGTTTAGCGTCAAGGGCGCCGTCAAGTTTATGGAGTTGACTACAAGAGTCCGGGGGAGCGCTATGTACAACCCAGGGCTCGCGGAACCAAAGATAGTGGTGAACAAGTACGCGGGAACCTCTGAGCACATGTACCAGCGCCAGGCGCTTGACGCAGCCTTCGGATCCGCGGTGCTCGCCCCTGCTATCCCCAGGACAACGGCTATAGCAGACGGCCAATCGGCAAGAGTGCCCTTGAGCAAGATCTCGTCCAGGGGCGCAGTGAAAGCCGGCGAAGCCTTCACTAGCCATGCAGTTGCAATTCAAGAGGAGTTGAGCACCAAATGAGTATCAAGAGGCAGCCACAGATCCCGTCAGTTGGTGCAGCCCAAGCTCCATTGGCCAGGGCACCGCGCACTGATGTCGTTGAAGCCGTTACGGCGCCGGCTGCGCCGCAGCAGACAACAAGCGAGACAGTTCCGGTAGCGAAGAAGAGGACGGTCACCTTCACCAATCGCCTTGACCCTGATCTCCTGGACTGGCTCGATGCATACAAACAGCGGACCAAGATACCCATCGCGGCCGTTCTCGATGAAGCCGTCCGAGACTACATCGAGAAGACCACGGGCAAAAGAATCTGAGAAGGATTCCATGCTTGCAATATTGCAAGCATGGAATCTGCGGGGGAGTTCTCCTCTGGACGCTTTGGTCTGTCCGGGACTACTGGCGAAACATGTTCGCTACAGCGCTTGTAAAGTCAGCCTCGTCCAGCCTTTGTAGTAGAGCCTGCGTCTCTTGCGAGGGAGACGCTGCTGATAGCAGTCGCTCGCCCAGCACCCTGGTCTCTTTCGCAATAGGGGACTTTATCCGAGTTTCTTCCAACGCCCACAGCAGCGCTGCAGCGGCGGCGTCTGGGCGCCGTCCCGAACGGACAAGTCCTTCCACTGCCCCTCTATAAGATTCTCTGCCCTGGGTCTCATCGCCCTCTCTGAAGGCAACGAGACCCTCTGTTGCTTGGAATACGTGGTAGTCGTCGCTGTCCTGTCCTGGTAGCCCCGCCAGATGGGTTCGCGCTTCCGCTGTTCTACCCAAATTCGCTAAGGCAAAGGCGGCGTTGTTGTGGAGCATATGCTCCGTTGGATGCGTTGAGAGCCCAATGGTTGCGATTTCCAGGGCGCGCTTATAGTCCTGAGCACCCATCGATGCGTAGTAGGAACCGAACATGGCTGCACGCAGGTCAAATGGCTGGTCCAACTGCCACTTCTCGCTTTCGTCGGTGGCTTCCGTCCACCGGCCTCCATGCGCCCAGGTAATGGCACGTGCCTCATACCCGCGATCGACTGTCAGAGCGTCGGAACTGACTTGCAGGTACTTGTTTTCCGATGCCCACGCTGCCTGGGCAACCGCATTTTCGTTCGGTTCAAGCAGCGATTGGGTAAAGAATTTCTTTGCCGTCCTGTCGCTGCCGCGGTGAAGTTCTCCGGTTGCAACTTCACTCGCGAGCTCACTGAGAGCATGGGGGCTGAATCGTTGGCTGACAAGAAGCTCACGGGCGAGGCGTCCGTTCGTAGACTTTCCGAAAGCGAGCTGTGCGGTAGAAAGATTAGCGGATAGGAGCCATGGATCCGTCTTGGTTCTGTCTGACTGCTCCAGAATCCAATGCGCCTGGTCAGGATCTTCCACATGCACAAAGAAGCGCGACGCGGATCTGAGTACAAACCTGTTGTCCGGTGCCAACGCCAAGGCAATAGCGATTTCGCGTGCCGCCCTGCCGGCATTGCCCAGAATCGCGTAGGCCAAGGCCAAGTCCACGCGGGCGATAGCATTGCGCGGCTGGTCTCGGACGAACCGACGCAACCTGGACACGTTTGCCATTGCCGTCGGCCGAACCCCTAAACGGTTGAGCGGAATGTCCTCTTCTTTCACCCGGGTTCTGGCAATGCTGTGTCGGAGAACGACTGGTGCTTGGCCAGTGGCGGTGATGTATTCGGAAACGTCGTCGACTTCACTCCCGCTTATTCGGTTGCTGATGAGCGCCGAGAGCAGATCTGCCGCTATATATATGTTTGCGTCGGTCCTATATTCAAAACGGAGCCGGTCTATTTCGGGGACGGAGAGACTGGGCGGCGCAGGAGACGTCGAGTGTAGTTCACGGGTTGAAAGCGTGCTCTGAAATGTTCGCCAGCGTGGTATGACTTGTCGATTTTCGATTGGCTTTGACGCGCTCATGTTGTGCTATCTGCCTGAATCAGTGCCCTGTGGGCGAGGAGATTGATCTCAGATACCACTCTTTCCAAGGAGTAACCGGATCCTTTAGCCTTGCGGGCTGCGGGATGGCCCCTCCTTCGGGGATCCGGTTGGCAAAGGAACTCTATGATCGAGCCTAGGCGCGAGTCCACAGCTGTGGGCAAGGATTCCTTAAGGTCCTGAATGATGCGTGCGTAAGCGTCCTCCAGATAGGGAAGTACATCCAGGAACGAATCACCCCAGCTGTTCCAATGGTGCTCGCTGTCCAGCTCCTGCGACAAGAGTGCATTCATGGTTGTTCCAACAAACATAAAGGTAGCCATGCTGCCCAGCTGGTAGAGGTCTGCAGCGTAGCGTCGGACGGGTTCGTCGGGGAATGTATAGCCGAACAGCTGCTCCGGAGGAGCGTACGAACGGTCTCCAGGCATCGTCAGAACGTCATGAGCAGTTGGAGCCCCCTTGCGGAAAGCTCGACCAAGATCGGCGATCTTACCCACGTGTCGACCATCGGTTTCGTCAGGGAAGAGTAGGAAATTCGATGGTTTTAGATCCTGATGTGCCACCTCATTGGAATGCAGCTGGCGGAGGCCCACTGCTAGGTTCCGTAAATAATCCAGCATCAGGGCGTGGGTTATTTTTTCGGCTTGGCTAAGGGCAACCCTCACATCATGAGTGGCGAGTTCGAAGATGATGTAGTTGACCTCCGCAAGCAGGTACTCAGGCATGGTTAAAGTGCCGTGACTTACGGCGGTCACCACACGTGAAAGCTTTCGTGAACCACACATGAGCAGGAGATCTCTCTCTGCGAGATAGGCGCTCGTCGCTTCGTGCATGGCATCAACTCCTCGCGTTATTACCGACGCAAGGTCAAGGACTTTTAGGAAGCCCTTTCTGCCGCTGTTATGCGTAACAAAGTATCCGACGCTGAAGACGCCTCCTGTTGCGCTGGGGTCAGGTTCAATTAACGCTTCAACTGTCCACCCGCCATCCAGCACCTTGCCTTCGAGATGCATTGCAGCATTGACAGCATCGAGCTGAGAGTGCACCTAGGAGATCCCCTCTTAGAAGTTAGAACCTACGGCCTAGGTTACCGCTGGCCATTTACTTTTGGGGGAGTCTGGATGCTAGTCAAATACGACCGTTTCTGACCTATCCGCGGTGAGTCGCCGAAATCTAGCCTGTGATTCGCAGCGATAAGTGGCTTGTTTCTCGCGGCGCTGTTGGTCCTGCCGCGCGACGACGCAATGGGTCTGGACTAGCGAGGCTCGCAGCCGAGTACGCCTGAGATGAGTAGCTGCACGAGAGCGCCGGCGTCGTACTTGGTGTCGCTTGCGGCACCGATGCAGAGGTTGCCGATACCTTTTAGTACGTTGTACGCATCGACCGCCGGAGCTGCGTCAACGTACTCAAGGGCTGCCTCGAGGAGGTCACCACATACCGGTACGAGACGGCTTACGAAGTAGGTATGCAGAGCGTCGGAGCCGGCGCTGTCCCCATGGAGTGCGCCAGCGAGGCCGTGCTTGGTGACGAGGAACTCCACAAACAAAGCCACCCATGCCCGCAACGCTGCTTCGGGCGTCGGGCTCTCAGCGAGTAGTCGCGGGCCTGCCTCTGCACACGCCTCGACCTGGTGCCGGTACACCGCTACCACGAGCTCCGGACGGGTCGGGAAGTGACGGTAGATCGTTCCCACCCCGACGCCGGCCTTGGCTGCGATCTCGCGCACCGGAGCGTCGACTCCGGAGGTCACGAACACCTCTGCCGCTGCGTTGAGGAGTGCCTTCTGGCTTCGACGCGGACGGCCCACTTGCTGGGGCCGCGCAGAGTGCGACTGGTCGCTCTCGCTCTTAGCCATGTGCCCGTCCTCACCATTTCGACCGCGCGTACTTCCATTACGGAGCAGAGTTCCGTAATGTTGCGGAACGACGCTCCGATAACCAGTATCACAGAGCGCGCCTCTAGAAAGGAATTGCCATGACCTCGCTTCTCGTCGATGCGCTGGACGGCATCATCGGAACCGGCACTTCGGTCGTCTCCGTCGCTCCTGTTGCGTTGTTTGCCCCCGACCGACCGGTCCCGCTGGAAGTGCGTGTGTCCGCGCCGACTACCGGTACGAACCTCCCCGTAGTGGTGTTCTCCCATGGCAACGGCTGGAACCTCGATGGCTACGCGCCGCTCACCGCGTTCTGGGCCTCGCAAGGGTTCGTCGTGATCCAGCCCACCCACCTCGACTCACGCCGAAACGGTTTCGGGTTCGACCACCCGGTGTTCCCGACGATCTGGACCGAACGGATCGCGGATCTCACCCGCATCCTCGACCAGCTCGACACCATCGAGGCCGCCGTCCCAGGACTTGCCGGCCGCATCGACCGCAGCCGCGTCGCCGCCACCGGTCACTCATGGGGCGGACAGACCGCCCAGTCGCTCCTCGGTGCGCGGATCTTCAACGAAGCGGGCCAGGTCGGCGACGACATGTCGGACAATCGCGTCACCGCGGGCATCCTGTTCGCTGCGACTGGCGTCGGCGGCGATGACCTTCACCCGTTCGCGCAGGCAAACTTCCCCTTCATGCGCCCCTCGTTCCAGGAACTAAACTCCCCTACGCTCGTCGTGGCGGGCGACCATGACCAGTCCAAGATGTCCAGCCGCGGACCCGACTGGTTCACCGACGCTTACACGTACAGCCCCGGCGCTACCGACCTCCTCACCTTCTACGGTGCCGAGCACGCCCTCGGCGGGATTGTCGGCTACGAAGTGGCCGAGACCACCGACGAAAACCCTGAGCGGGTCGCCGTCATCCAGCGTATGAGTACCGCCTACCTTCAGACCGCTCTACATGTCGATGAGAGCAGCTGGTCCGCTGCTCGCTCCGCGTTCAGCGACAGCACCGATCCGATCGGGCGCGTTGATAGTAAGTAAATAGATGCAGTTCCGTCCCTCGCCGTGCGCCCCAGCTGCTGGCGAGGAGCCTGGCATCGGTACCCACTGGAAGGAAGACATTCCAGATGGCGTCCGCGAAGGATCGTTCGCGAGACAATTCGCGGGCCTTCTGGGGATCCGCGGGAATCGGGGACCGACTTTGTAATGGTTCCCGTGTACTCGTCTACGTAATGCTTTGCACCGTTAGTGATACGTTTTGGTGATGCGTATCGGATACGGGCGGGTCTCCACCCAGGAACAGAATCCAGAAGCCCAGCACGATGCACTTACCGCGGATGGCTGCGAGCAGGTCTTCATCGACACGGCCTCCGGGAAACTCGCCCGCCGGCCCGAGCTGGAGAAGGCGTTGCTGTCGGCGAACCGGGCAGGGGACAAGCTGGTCGTTACTAAACTCGACAGGCTTGGCCGGTCACTGGAAAACCTCATCGAGCTCTCCAAAACCCTGCAGGGACGCCGCGTAGACCTGGTGGTGCTTGACCAAGGCATCGACACATCGACTGCCGTCGGCCGGATGTTCTTCCAGATCCTCGGTTCAATCGCGGAGTTCGAGCATTCTTTGATGTCCGAAAGAACGCGCGATGGGTTGGCCGCCGCCCGTGCCCGCGGCCGGACCGGGGGACAGAAACCAAAGCTCGGGCCCCGTCAGGTCAAACTCGCCCGGGAGATGTATGAAGAAAAGGGCCCCGACGGTAAACGCGCCCACACCGTCGAGCACATCGCTCAGGAATTCGGCGTCACCCGACCCACGATCTACCGTCACCTCACGAAACCCTAAACGCGTCGACTGCCCCGGCAAGGGCTGCCTGTAACCGCTCGCCAGGCAACTCGCCTGCTGGAGACAGCCATTACTCGTCGCCATATTCTCTTAATCCCGGGCAACTTGCCGTTGCGGGACTACGGGTTGTTTGACGGCATTTCGAGACGTCCCGTGTCCGCGTCGCCACGGGGATTTGGAAGTTAGCGGGGGACTGGGCCCGGCTTGTCTCGGTAATCGATCGTATTTGAGACTGATTTCTATGACTCGCAGAACAGCACTCAGGCACCTCTGAGGGACAGTTTTGCGGGTTGGGTGAACTCGAATCCGAGACAGCGCGCTTGGATGCGATATTCATGGCGGGCAGCAGATGGAAGCTGTCGCGGTGGGACTCGCTTACGGGACGGGGATTAGGCGTCCTTTGGGCTTCCATGTAAGAAGAGGATTTAGGAAAGACAGTCCACAGCCTTCGTACTGAGCCGGCGCGCGTCGAGTGTTTCCGGGGGTTTTCAGAACCACGGACAGGCCTGATGGTTGTTCGTATTCGGTTTCGTCAGGACTGCGACCGGAGT